>JADGCD010000197.1 GCA_015229165.1 Nitrospinota bacterium
ACAAAGACGTCAACCGGGCCGTCTACCAGCAGGCCGCCATCCGCCGTACGCCGGTGAACGTGGCCGACGACCCGGTCCTGTGCAGCTTCACCCTGCCGTCGCTGGTGCAGCGGGGAGAACTGACCATCGCCGTCTCCACGGGGGGCGCCTCCCCCGCCGTGGCCCGACGCCTGCGCGAACGGCTGGAAAGCGAGTTCGGCGACGAGTGGGGGGTCTACCTTGCGCTCATGGCCTCCTTGCGCGACCGGGCCATGAGGGAAATCCACGACCCGGCCCGGCGCCGCGCACTTTTTGCGAAGCTGGCCGACTCCCCCCTGTTCGACAAGGTGGCCGTCGGCGACGACGACGGAGCGGCCGCATTGGTGGAGGAGCTTTTCGCGTCGTGAACACCCTGCTGACGGTATCGGTCTTCCTCTACTTCCTCGGGACGGTGAAGTATCTGCTGTTCCTCGGGATGAAGAGCCGCACCACCGGCCTGTTGGCGACCGGCATGATCGCCGCAGGGTTTGTGGCCGAAACCGTCGGGCTGGGACAGCGGTCGGCGTTGACGGGGCACGGCCCCTACATGAACGCTTTCGAGCAGCTCCTCTTCGGCGCCTGGGCGGTCTTCGGGGTCTTCCTGCTGGCTGAGCTTTACTTTCGCATTAAGCCGCTGGGGGCCTTCATGGCGCCGGTCGGTTTTCTGCTGTCGCTGCTGGCGGTGGTCTTCTCCGGCCAGGCGGGCGAGGGGGCGGTCCCGGTCCATTCGTACTGGCTGACGCTCCACCGGGCGCTGTCGTTCGTCGCCTTCGGCGCCTTTTCCCTCACGTTCGCGGCGGGGATCATGTACCTGATCCTCGAACGCCAGCTCAAGGCGAAGCATTTCGGCGCCTGGTACCACCGGCTGCCGAGCCTGTCGCAACTGGACGACGCCAACCGGATCGGGCTCTACGTCGGCGTGCCGATCATCACCATCAGCATGGTGGCCGCCTCCTTCTGGTCGGCGCAGCATTACGGGGTCTACCTCAAGAGCGACCTGTCGACGATCCTGCTCCTTCTGGCATGGGGGATCTTCACCGTCTGCCTCGCGGGACGGGTGTCCCGGGGGTGGCGGGGGAAACGGGCGGCGGTCATGGGGGTCACCGGCTTTGCGGTGGTTCTCGTCTCCCTTGTGAAACATCTGGGGTGAACGAACCATGAACCTTGTCGTCCTGGGACTCAATCACAAGACCGCGCCGGTGGAGGTGCGGGAGAAGCTCTCGATCCCCGAGAACAAGATCGGGGAGAACATCCGCCTGCTGCAGGCCAAAAGCCCGGAGGCGCTGGAGTCGGTGATCCTCTCCACCTGCAACCGGGTGGAGTTCTACACCCGGGTCACCGACGTGAAGCAGGGGGTGGAGGCGCTCAAGAGCTTCCTGTGCGAATACCACGAGATCCCCCGGGAAGAGCTGGATAAGTCGATCTACCTGTACACCCTCGACGAGGCGGTGGAGCATCTCTTCCGGGTCGCGTCGTCGCTGGACTCGATGGTGCTGGGGGAGCCGCAAATCCTGGGGCAGGTGAAAAGCGCCTACAAGGCGGCCCGGGAGCTGTCGGCCACCGGAACGGTCCTCAACCAGCTCTTCGAGCGCTCCTTCTCGGTGGCCAAACGGGTCCGCAACGAGACCGGCATCGCGGAGAACGCGGTGTCGATCTCATATGCGGCGGTGGAGCTGGCGCAAAAAATCTTCGGCGACCTGTCGGGCAAGACGGTGATGCTCATCGGCGCAGGCGAGATGATCGAGCTGGCCACGAAACATCTGGTGGCCAAGGGGGTGAAGACCGTGCTGGTCAGCAACCGCACCTACGAGCGGGCGGTGGAGCTGGCCCGCCAGTTCTCGGGCGAGGCGATCCGCTTCGACGACCTCCACGACGAGCTGCGCCGCTGCGACATCGTGATCTCCTCCACCGGGGCGCCCCATTTCGTGGTGCGCCGGGAGCTGGCCGAAGCGGTGATCGCCGAACGGGGACAGCGGCCGATCTTCTTCATCGACATCGCGGTGCCGCGTGACATCGAGCCGTCAGTGAACGACATCGACAACTGCTACGTCTACGACATCGACGACCTGCAGCAGGTGGTGTCGGCGAACATGGCGGAACGGGAGAAGGAGGCCGAACGGGCGGCGCAAATCGTCCGGGCGGAGGTGGGGCAGTTCCTGTCGTGGCTGGACGAGCTGGAGCTGACGCCGACGATCATCGCGCTGCGGGAGAAGATGGAGGTGACCCGCAAACGGGAGCTGGCCAAGACGATGAAGCGGCTGGCCCACCTGTCGGATGCGGACAAGGAGGCGGTCGAACGGCTGTCGACGAGCCTGATGGCCAAGGCGGTCCACGACCCGATTGTGGCGGTGAAACAGGCGGCCCCCACGGACGAGGGCACACACCTCCTCCAGGCCCTGCGCCGCCTCTACGGCCTCGACGAGGAGTAAAGACGAGGACGTTCTTTTCTTTTGAAAAAGAAAAGAACCAAAAGAAAACTTTGCCTCCCTTGACGTGGGCGGGGGGGCGCCCCCCAAGAGCGGCGCCCCCCCGCCCACGCCAAGGGAAAGGACAACGTCCCCCTTCGGTCGTTTCCTTCACAAAGGAATGAACGACGTCATCCCCACCCGTCGTCGGGTCGGCGGGGCGCCGAGGGGGCCGGAACAGATGATACGCGCCTTGACCGGGGCGCGCGGCGTCCCATGTGACGCAGGCGCGACCGTCTCAAGGCGCACGACGATGACACGAATTGATCGGAGATCATTTTGGCTGACTTGAAAATCGGAACGCGCAAAAGCCCCTTGGCCCTCTGGCAGGCCAACTGGGTGAAGGGGGAGATCGAAAAAAAGCACAGCATCGCCGTGGAGCTGGTTCCGATCGCCACGCAGGGGGACAAGATCCTCGACGTGGCCCTGGCGAAAGTCGGGGGGAAGGGGCTCTTCGTCAAGGAGCTGGAGACCGCCCTGCTGGAAGGGGAGGTCGACCTGGCCGTCCACTCGATGAAGGATGTCCCCACCGACCTGCCCGACGGGCTGTTCCTCTCCACCATCTGTGAGCGGGAGGACGCCCGCGACGCCTACATCGCCCGGACGGGGGTTCCGTTCCTCGACCTGCCGCAGGGGGCCGTCATCGGCACTTCGTCGCTGCGCCGCCAGACGCAGCTTTTGGCCCGCCGGCCCGACCTGAAGATCGTCACCCTGCGAGGCAACATCGGCACCCGGATGCGGAAGATGGATGAAGAGATGATGGACGGGATCATCCTCGCCGCCGCCGGGCTGATCCGGATGGAAGAGGCCGCCCGCATCACCGAATATCTTTCGTCCGACCTCTCGTTGCCCGCCGTGGCGCAAGGGGCGCTTGGGTTGGAGGCGCGGGTGGACGACGTGCGCGTCCTTTCGTATCTCGAATTCCTGAACCACGAGCCGACCCGGGTCTGCGTCGAGGCGGAGCGGTCGTTCCTCGCCCGGCTGGAGGGGGGATGCCAGGTTCCCATCGCCGCCCACGCCACCATGGACGGGGGAAAGGTGACGTTGACGGGACTGGTGGGGGCGCTGGACGGGTCGAAGATTTTCCGGGAGACCGTCACCTTCCCCCCGTGCGACCGGATCGCCAAAGGGGCCGAGCTGGCCGACCGGTTGCTGGCCCAGGGGGCCGGTGAAATCCTGCGCGAGGCCTACGGGCGGTAACGGCGGAATCAGAACAGGGGCCGCAAGACTTCCCGCCCGATCCAGGCCAGCGCCGGAACGCAGACCG
>JADGCD010000198.1 GCA_015229165.1 Nitrospinota bacterium
TCCCCTGCTGGCCGACGCCGGGGCGCCGCTGATCGCCTTTCCCGACACCCTGTGGAGTCGGGGGGAATACCGTTGCGACATGACGGTGGAGAACGGGCAAGGGGGGAAAGTAGTCTACGATCTGCTGCGAACCCCCCAGGTCGGCGAAAGGGGGGATGTCCGGGGAACCGTCGTGGTCGGACGGGAGGTCACCGCAGCCCGCCGGACCGTTCGTGAGAGCCAGCGCTACCTCTCGGCCCTCGAAGCGAGCCGGGCGATGATCGTCCTGCTGCGCGTCCGGGACCGGCGGATCGTCTACGCCAACGGGTCGGCCGCCGCCGCCGTCGGCCAGCCCGCCGAACGGCTGGCGGGGGTGGCGGGGGAGCGGCTCTTCCCCGACCTGGAGGAGCCGGGCATCGGGGCCCGTCTCTCCCGGATGGCCGACGGGCTGGAGGAGTCGTGCCACTTCGAGACGATGCTGATGCGGTGGGACGGGCGGCTCCTGCCGGTGGAGGTGGCGCTCGCGCGGATGGCGCCGCCGGGGGACGAGCCCCACTTCGTTCTCTCCTGCCGGGACATCACCGACCGGCGACGGGCCGAAAAGGCGCTGCGGATCGTCATGGGGGGGATCGCCCGGGAGACCGGCGACCATTTCTTCCGCTCGCTGGGGCTGGCGTTGCTGAACAACCTGAACCTGACCGGCGTCGCCCTGGCCCGGATCGTCAGCGACACCACCGGCCGGGTGGCCACGCTGGCCCTCACCACCCAGAACGGCCCCCTCCCCCCGTGGGACGGCCTCCGGGACGACCTGGTCGCCGCCCCCTGTCTGGAGCGGCGGGAGCCGATCACCTTCCGCGCCGAATCGTTGGCCGCCGCCCCCCGCGATCCGCTGGCCTCCACCGGTCCCGACGGAATCCGGGGGATCCCCCTGTTCGACGTGGAGGGAAGGGTCATCGGCCTCCTCTGGGTCGGCTTCCGGGGCGCCTGGGACACCGTCGGCGTGGACGACGACATTGTGCGCCTCTTCGCGCTCCGGGCCGGGGCGGAGCTGGAGCGGGTGGCGGCGGCGGAGGCGTTGCGCCGCTCGGAGGAGAAATACCGGCGTCTCTTCGAATGGCGGGAGTGGATACTCGAACACTCCCCCGAGGGGATCGTCCACCTCGACGCCGACCTGCGCATCCAGTTCATCAGCCCCGCCATGGCCCGCATCCTCGGCGCCCCGGAGAGCGGCCCGGTGGTCATCGGCAAGCGGATCGACGAAATCCCCCCGATGGTGGCCGCCGGCATCACCGAAGCGCTGGTCCGCCTGCCGGAGGGGAAGGAGGTCTCGGTGGAGCGGGAATACACCTCCCTGTACGGCAAAAGCTCCTATGTTTCCGTCAAGGGAATCCCGACGTTCGAGGAGGGGCGTTTCACCGGGGCGGTGCTGCTGGTGTCGGACATCAGCGACATTCACGCCGCCGCCGAGGCATTGACCCGGTCGGAGCGGTTCCTGGCCCAGGCCCAGCGGCTGGCCCATGTAGGAAGCTTCGACTGGGATTTCACCACCGACACGGTGGTCTTCTCCGACGAGTTGTTCCGGATTTTCGGCCACGAACCGTGGGCGTTTGTCCCCACGCCGGAAACCTTCTACAAGGGAATTCACCCCGACGACGTGACTGCCCTCATGCGGATGCGGGCCGACGACATCGCCCACCGGCGCCGGTTCGCCCACCGGGACTACCGGGTGGTCTGGCCCGACGGCGCGGTGCGCAACATCATGAGCAGCGCCGAATACACCTACGACGAGCGGGGAAACCCCCTGCGGCTGGTCGGCACCATCCACGACATCACCGACGCCCAGCAGATACAGGAGGCGCTGCGCAGGGCGCAGAAGCTGGAGAGCCTGGGACTGATGGCCGGAGGGGTGGCCCACGACTTCAACAACCTGCTGGTGGGGATCATCGGCAACATCTCGCTGGCCCTCGACGAGATCGCCCCCGACGACCCGGCCCGGGAGACGGTGGCCCGGTCGCTGGTGTCGGCCCGCCGGGCGGCCGACCTGGCCAACCAGATGCTGGCCTACTCCGGCAGGGGGATCGGCGAGCGGGAGCCGGTCGCCCTCCCCCCCCTCATCGAAGAGTTGGCCGACTTTCTCGCCGCCGGGCTCCCGAAGACGGTGACCATCGACTACCGTCTCGACCCGGCCACCCCCCTGACCCTCGGCGACGCCACCCAACTGCGGCAGGTGGTGATGAACCTGGTCATCAACGGCGCCGAGGCCATCGGCGAGCGCAGCGGCACGGTGATAGTCACCACCGGCGCCGTCCGGCTCGACGCCCCCCCCGCCGGGCTGCGCTTCGGCGGCGAGGCGCCCCCGCCGGGGGACTATGTGGCCGTCGCGGTGGAGGACGACGGGTGCGGCATGAGCCAGGAGATCCTCGACCGGATCTTCGACCCCTTCTTCACCACCAAGTTCACCGGGCGGGGGCTGGGGCTGGCGGCCATCCTCGGCATCGTCCAGATGACCAAGGGGTATCTCGGGGTCCGGTCCACGCCGGGAAAGGGCGCCTGCTTCACCGTCTGGCTCCCGGTGGCCCCTCCCCACCTGCGCCCCCGCGTCGAAGGGGCCGCGCCGACGGAGCCGGAGGGGAACGAGCCGTGGCGCGGCGGCGGGACGGTCCTGCTGGTGGACGACGAAGAGACGGTCCGCCATGTGGCCGGGCGGATTCTGACCCGGGCCGGATTCACCGTGGTCACGGCGGTCGACGGCTTGGACGGGCTGGAGAAATACAAGGCCGCCCCCGAGCCATTCCGGCTGCTGATCATCGACATGACCATGCCCCGGATGGACGGCCTGTCCCTCCTCAAGGAGCTGCGCGCCCTGGGCTGTCTCCTGCCGGCGCTGATCTCCTCCGGCTACGACGACAGGAGCGCCGGGGCCGCCTTCACCGGGCTTTCGCCGCTGGCGTTGCTGCGCAAGCCCTACACCCGGGGGGAGTTCCTCAAGGGGGTCGGCGACCTGCTCAAGGCCACGGAAAGGGAGCGGGGATGATCGACGGACGCCTCTTCGCCGCCGTGGCGGCCGCCACCCTTGCGGGCGCCTCACTGGCGCTTCTCCCCCGGCTCGCCCTCTCCCCGCAGGCGACGACCCGGATCGACCGGACCGCCTTCATGGAGGCGACCCTCAAGGGGGAGCGGGCGTGGGCCGACGGAAAGCGGGACGGCGTCCCCCGGATCGCCCCGCCGCCGGGGAGCGACATTTATCTGATGGCGAACCGCTACGACTGGCGCCCGGCGCTGAAACTGACGGCGGGGGGAACCTACCGGCTCCACCTCTCGTCGGCGGATGTCCTGCACGGCCTCCTGGCGCCGTCGCTGGGGTGGCGGTTCGAGGCGGCCCCCGGCTACGAACGGGTCGTGACGGTGACGGCGCCCGACGTCCCCGGAACCCACCTGCTCCTGTGCGACGAGTTCTGCGGCGACGGCCACCACCTGATGACCTCCCGGATCGAGGTGGTCCCCTCCCCCCAACCGTGACGACGCACGACCGCGACGCCGACGGGGGCGAAGGGCAGGCGGCGGGGGCGACGGACCGGCGCAAGCCCCCTGTCGATGCGAAGTCGGCGAAGACGACGGCGGAATGTGTAAACGGCAGGGAAGAGGACAGGCGCAAGCCTGTTGACGGCGCCGGGGGGGCATGGTAGTTTTCGTTCTTTTTGCGTGGTCCTCTCCGGCTGATCAAGGAACCGACATGAAGCCCTCTTTGCGCCCCCTGCTCCTCG
>JADGCD010000199.1 GCA_015229165.1 Nitrospinota bacterium
GGCCAGATCCAGCAGGTCGTCGATGAGGGCCTGTTGCCGATCGACGTTGCGGGCGATCAGCTCCAGGAACGTCCGCTGCCGGTCGGAGACCTCTCCCAGGTTTCCCCGCAGGAAGTTGTCCACGGCGGCCCGGATGGAGGTCAGGGGGGTCCGCAGCTCGTGGGAGATCATGTTGGTGAAGTCGGTCTTGAGCCGCTCGTACTCCCGGTCGCGGGTCACGTCGACGAAGCTGATCAGCGTTCCGGCGGGGCGGTTGTCGCTGTCGGTGACCGGGATGACGTGGATGCGTAGCGCCCGGTCCCCCAGGCGGATCTCGAAGAGCCCCTCCTCCCCCTTCCGGTCGTCGGCCTTGAGGGGGCAAAGGCGCCCGTCCAGGTCGTCCAGCGACAGGGGGGGCTCGTGGCACAGGTCGAAGAAGAGGTCGCGGGCCACCGGGTTGACCAGCTCCAGACGCCCGTCGGTGTCGTAGAAGGCCATGCCGTCGGCGGCGCCGTTGACCACGGTCTCGAACTTTTTCTTTTCAGCCGCCAGCTCGTTGCGCAGGCGGATCAGGTGGACCGACTGGCGGGCCAGCGAGTCGGTGATGTCGCGCAGCTCCTGATGGCGCAGCCTGAGCTCCCGGTTGCTGGCCGAATCGTCGGCCAGCCCCTCGGCCATGGAGAGGGCCACCCGGGGAAGCTCGTCGACGCTCTCGTCGTCGCCGGTGACCAGCGGCCCCAACGACAAATCGACCGCCTCGACGGGGACCGGGAAGCCGGGGGAGGGCGCCAGAACGGCGATCCCCATCCGGGGGGAGGAGCGGCGCAGGTGAAAGGCCGCCGCCAGCGCCATCTGCGGGTCGCCATCGAAATCGACCACCGCGGCGACCGGCGTCCGCTCCCCCACTCCCCCCCGGGCCGCCTGCTCCAGCGGGATGAAGAGGGGGACCAGCCCCGCCTCGGCGAAAGCGGCGAAGGCCGCCGCGATCCGCTTCCGCCGGGCGTCGTCGGCGGTGACGACCACCACCGTGCGGGGGGGGACGTGGTTCGGCTCGCCCATGGCCGTCACGAGAGCCGCGCCAGGGTGACGATGGCCCGGCGACCGGTGGCGGCGCGGCAGGTCTCCTCGCAGAGACCGCAGCCGACGCAGGCCAACGCCTTGACCAGCGGGAACTCCCCCAGCATCACGATGGCCGGTTCGGGCAGCGGGCAGGAGGCGGCGCAGGCCGAGCAGGCCACCCCCTCGTGGGCCACGCAGACCGACGGGTCGATGCGGGCCTTTCCCATGGCCAACTGGCCGACCGACGGGGGGCGGACCAGCGCCCCCCGGTCGCAGGCGCCGATGCAGTGCAGCTCCGAACAGATGAAGCAGGCCTTGCGGCCCGGGTCGAAGATCGGACGGAACGCCTCGTCGCCGCTGTCGACGGGAGCGCGGAAGAGAACCCCTTCGGGACAGGCTTTTATGCAGGCGTCGCAGGCGTCGCAGAGGCGGCGGAACTCTTGCTCGGCCACCGCCCCGGGCGGGCGCAACAGGCCGCGCGACGGATCGAGCGACCAGGGCTCGTCGAACCCGCCGCCCAACTGCGAGCGGGTCTCCTCCACGGCCCCCAGGAACTGCCCCAGCAGCTCGCCGAAGAGTCCGGCCGACTGGCCGAACATCTGGCGACGGTTAACGGGGGCGTTTTTGTCGGATCGGGTCATGGTCGCCCATTGTAACGTAATGTGCGGCCGGGGGAAATCGCTGGAATCGGCGGGCGGGGCGTGGTAATTGTCTTTGGCGCCCAATGGGGCTTCCCCGATCCGTTCGAAAGGAACCGATGAAGTTTGTCATCGTCGGCGCAGGCCGCGTCGGCCGCCGTCTGGCCCGGGAGCTTTCCCGCATCGGCCACGACCTGGTGGTGGTGGAGCGGGACAGCGCCGCCCTCTCCGCGTTGGCCGATCAGGTGGACATCTCCGCCGTCGCCGGCGACGCCCGCGACCTGACCCTCTTCATCGAAGTCGTCAAGGGCGCCGACGCGCTGGTCACCGTCACCGAATCGGACGAGACGAACCTGGCGCTCTGCCTGCTGGCCCGGCGGCTCGGCGTGGGGCGCCGCATCGCCCGGATCCGCAACGAAAAATGGTTCGCCCCCGGCGCCCTGACGCAGGAGGATGTGGGGATCGACGTCCTGATCCACCCCGAGTTGGAGACCGTGGCCTTCCTCGAAGCGGTCATCGGCATCCAGGGGGCGTTCGACTACGCCCTCTTCGCCGACGGGGAGGTGGCGCTGGTCGGTTTCACCGTGGGGGAGAAGACCCCGCTGGCCGGGATGAGCCTCATGGAGCTCAGGGGGAAATACGGGCTCGACTATTTCCTCGTCATCGGCCTCTACCGGGAGAACCGTTTCACCGTCCCCGGCGGGCAGGATACGCTCATGGTGGGGGACAAGGTCTGGATCCTGACCGCCGCAGCCACCCTCGACCTGGTCCGCCCCCTCTTCGGCAGCGGCCACGAAGAGTCGAAAGAGATGCTGATCCTCGGCTCCTCCCGCATCGGCATGAAAGTGGCCGAAGCCTTCCTCGCCAAGGGGAAAACCGTCACCATGCTGGAGCCGGACGAGGAGAAAGCCCGCCGCGCCGCCGAGGCGCTGTCGGGGCTGCGGGTGATGAAGGTCGACGTGACCGACGCCCCCGAAGGGCTGCGCGAGTTCCACCTGGAGCGGCAGTCGGTCTTCATCGCCGCCACCGACGACGCCAAGACCAACGTCATGACCAGCCTCCTGGCCAAACGGATGGGCGCCCGGCGGGTGGTGGCCATCACCGACGAGCCGGCCTTCCTGCCGGTAATGAACGCCATCGGGCTGGACATCATCGCCGACCCCCACCTGCTGGCGGCCGGCGCCATCCTGCGGTCGGTGCGCAAGGGGCTGACCCACGCCGTGGCGCCCCTGATGGCCGGCGAGGGGGAGATCATCGAGTTCTCCATTCCCGCCTCCGCCCGGGTGGCCGGGAAAACGCTGGCCAAGGCGGGGCTGCCGCGCGGGGCGCTGGTCGGCATGCTCATCCGGGGGGACGACATCATCATCCCCGGCGGCGCCGACGAACTCCGGGCCGGGGATCGGGCGGTGGTGGTCACCGGCGCCGACACCATCCCGGAGGTGGAGCGGCTCTTCGCCCCGAAGAGCGGCCTCTTCTCCTCCCTGTAGGGGCCGCCGTGGACCGCAGCCTGATGCTCACCCACGGATGGCTCCTCGTGGCCCTCTCCGCCCTGCTGACGGCGCCCAGCCTGACGGGAATCCTTCTTCCCCCTCCCGATCCGCTCCTCGACGCCGCCGAAAACCACGCCTTTCTCGCCACCCAGTTGGCCACGCTGCTGGCGGGGATTCTGATGCTCGCCTTTTCGCGCGGGTCGGCCCCGATCCGGATCACCATCCGCGACGGGTTTCTCATCGCCGCCTCGTCGTGGATCGTGGTGGGGATATTCTCGGCCCTTCCCTTCTGGCTTTCGGGGGTCATCCCCGACCCGGTGGACGCCCTCTTCGAGTCGGTCTCGGGGCTGACCACCACCGGCGCCTCGGTCATCACCGACCTGACGGTCGTCCCCAACGGGCTCATGCTCTGGCGGGCGCTGACCCAGTGGCTGGGGGGGATCGGCATCGTGGTTCTGTTCGTGGCCGCCCTGCCGCTGGTGGCCGAGGGGTCGCACAACCTCTTCCGGGCCGAAGTTCCCGGCGGCGCCAACTTCGCCAAGGTGACCCCCCGGGTCCGGGAGACCGCCCGGA
>JADGCD010000200.1 GCA_015229165.1 Nitrospinota bacterium
GGCCGCCCGCTTCGCACAGGTGGTCGGCGGCGCCGGCGACGACGCCATCGCGGCCGAGCTGGCCGACCTCGGGTTTTAGGCGCCGTGGCGCCGGGCGCCGGGCACAAGCCGGTACTCCTCGACGAGGTGGTCGGCTGGTTCGACCGCCCCGAAACGAAAGTGATGGTTGACGGCACGCTGGGCGGCGGGGGGCATGCGGAAGCGCTGTTGGCCCGGCTGCCGGGGATCGGGCGGTACATCGGTATCGACCGGGACGCCGACGCCATCGAGCGGTGCAAGGTTCGGCTCGCCCCGTTCGGCGACCGGGTGACGCTGGCGCACGCCAGCTTTTTTGACATGGCGGACGAAGTGAAACGGCTGGGCGTCGGGCCGGTGGACGGCATTCTCCTCGACCTGGGGGTTTCGTCGTATCAGCTCGACCAGGGAGAACGGGGGTTCTCCTTCATGACCGACGGTCCGCTGGACATGCGGATGGACCGGCGGCAGGAGCGGACGGCGGCCACCCTGGTCAACGAAGCCGATGAGGCCGAGCTGGTCCGGATGTTTTTCGAATATGGCGAGGAGCCGAAAGCGCGACGGGTGGCCAAGGCGATCGTCGAGGCGCGGCGTAACGAAGTCATCGAAAGCACCGGACGACTGGCCCGGATCGTCGAAGAGGCGGCTCCCCGGAAACGGGACGAGCGGTTGCATCCGGCCACGAAGGTCTTCATGGCCTTGCGGATCGCGGTGAACGACGAGCTTTCGGGATTGGGCGCCGCGTTGCAAGGGGCCATCGGGCTTCTGGCGCCGGGAGGGCGGATCGGGGTGATCGCCTTCCACAGCCTCGAAGACCGGATCGTGAAGCGGACGCTGGCCGACGAAGAGCGGCGGTGCGTATGCCCGAAGCGGCACCCGGTCTGCACCTGCGGCGAGCCGGGGCGGGTGAAGGTGTTGACGAGAAAGCCGGTCATGCCGGGGGAGGCCGAGGAGGCCGACAACCCCCGGGCCCGGTCGGCCCGCCTGCGGGTGGCCGAACGGTTGCGGTGAACAAGATCGCTACAAGCAAGGCATTTTTCTCCGGAAAGCGTTAGCGAGGCGGGCGCGACAAGGAGGAGGCGGTCGAGGAAGCGGAGTGTACGGGGAAGTACATGAGCGTTCCGAGGCCGACTCCGACGTCGTAGCGGCAACGCAGGTGGCTTTCCAATGGGCGGGAGGCATCCATGGGAGTGGATCAGAACGGCGGCGTGGCCTGGCGCGAGAAGGGGGAGGTTCGTCCGAAAGACGCCCTTGCCTACGCGCTGGCCGTGGCGCTGGTTCTGGTCGGGGCGTTCGTCTACGTCTATCCCTCACTGGCGGCCACCCACCTGATGTACGACTACTCGGACCGCATCCGCGAGCTGGAGCAGGCCCGGGAGTTGAACAAGAAACTGCGGCTCGAAATCGCCGCGCTGCGCTCGTATGACTTCATCGAGCGGCGCGCGGTGGAGGGGCTCGGATTCGTCCGGCCCCGGCCCGAACAGGTGGTGATTATTGCGAAAAAACGGGAAGAGCAGGCCGCGCAACGCCGCTGAGAAGCGGGTTCGCTGGACGCGGGTCCGGGCGGGGGGGGTCTTTGTCCTCCTGGCCCTGTGGCTGGCGGTGGCCGGGGTCCGTCTCGTCCAACTCACCCTCTTCTCCGACACCCGCGTGGCCGCCTTCTCCTCCCGGCAGGGGACCGGCGAGATCGAAGTCGATCTTCCCCGGGGGATGATCTACGACAACCAGTTCCACGAGCTGGCCGTCTCCATCGAGATGGAGTCGGTCTATCTCAACCCCCGGGTGGCCGGCGACCCGGTGGCGGTGGCGGCCCGCCTGGCGTCGGTCATGGCCACGAAGGGGAGCCGCGAGGAGCGGGCCCTCTTCCGCGACCTGAAGCGGCGCATCGGCAAGTACCGGGACAAGAGCTTCGTCTGGATCAGCCGCAAGGCCGAACCGAAGGTGGTGGCCGCCCTCAGAAAATCGGGCATCGACGGGCTGGGCTTCGTGGCCGAATCGAAACGGTACTATCCCAAGCGGGACATCGCCGCCCGGCTCATCGGCTTTTGCGGCATCGACAATCAGGGGCTCTACGGCCTCGAATACAACTACGACGCCGCCATCCGGCCGGTGGCCTCCCGGTTCACCGTGCTGCGGGACGCCCTGGGGCGGTCGCTCCCCATGCCGGAGGCCTTCGAGATCGCCGAAGAGGCCCAGCCGGCCGATCTGGTGCTGACGCTGGACGAACGGATCCAGTACATCACCGAGACCGCGCTGGCCCGGCAGGTGGCCGCCACCGGGGCCAAGCGGGGGGTGGCCATCGTCATGGACCCCTACACCGGCCGGATCGTCGCCATCGGGGAGCAGCCCAAGTTCAACGGCAACAACTTCGGCGCCTACAGCAACCAGTGGTGGCGGTCGATGGCGGTCTCCGGCGTGGTGGAGCCCGGCTCGACCTTCAAGCTCATCACCGTGGCCGCCGCGCTGGAGGAGGGGCTCGTCGCCCCCGACGAGACCATCGACTGCGAGATGGGGCGCTATCAGGTGGGGCGGCACACCTTCAAGGAAGCCAAACAGAAGCGGTACGGCCTGATGACCGTGCAGGAAGTTCTGGAAAAGTCGAGCAACATCGGAGCCATCAAGATCGCCGAGCGGCTGGGGCCGGACAAACTCGCCGAATATCTGGCCCGGTTCGGGTTCGGCGAAAAGACCGGCGTTGACCTCCCCGGCGAGGCCACGGGGCTTTTGCGCCCGGTGAAAAAGTGGTCCGCCACCAGTCTTCCCTCCATCAGCTTCGGGCAGGAGGTGGGGGTGACCCCCCTGCAACTGACCAGCGCCGTGGCGGCGGTGGCCAACGGCGGCTGGCTCATGCGGCCCCGGCTGGCGCTCGGCTTCGCCCGGGGGAAGACGCTGGTGGACGAGATCAAGCCCCAGGCGATACGCCGGGTCATCTCCGCCCGGACCGCCGCCCAGCTCACCGGCATGATGCGCACCGTGGTGGCCGACGGCACCGGCGGCGCCGCAAAGGTGGAAGGGTTCGCCGTGGCCGGGAAGACCGGCACCGCCCAGAAGATCGATCCGGCCACCGGCGGCTATTCCGAGGAGAAGTTTCTCTCCTCCTTCGCCGGATTCTTTCCCGCCGACCGTCCCCGGCTGGTCATCGTCGTCATGATCGACGAACCCAAAGGGGTCTCGTGGGGGGGGGCGGTGGCGGGGCCGGTCTTCTCCGAAATCGCCGACCGGGCCGCCCGCATCCTGCGCATACCGACCGACCGGACCGAAGTGTACGAAATCGACTGGAACCGGATCGCCGGTGGGGACGCCGTATGAGCCCACCGCCCGAAAAACCGCTTGAGGAGCTGATCGCCGCCATGACCACCCTGACCGTCCGCGGAAGCGCCACCGGAACCGCCATCACCGGCGTCTGCCACGACTCGCGGGAGGTCCGCCCCGGCTCGGCCTTCGTGGCCGTGCGGGGGGCCGCCGCCGACGGACACGACTTCATCGGCGCCGCGATCGCCAAAGGCGCCGTCGCCATCGTGGCCGAGCGGGACCCGGCCCTCTTCGGCGTGGCGCTGCCCGACCGGGTGACGCTGGCCATCGTCCCCGACAGCCGGGCCGCCCTGGCCCGGCTCGCGGACTATTTCTACGATTCCCCCTCCCGCGAGTTAAAAGTCACCGGCGTCACCGGCACCAACGGCAAGACCACCACCACCTATCTGGTGCAGGCCATGATG
>JADGCD010000201.1 GCA_015229165.1 Nitrospinota bacterium
AACTTGATACTGTGGTGATGATATAAAATATTAAATAAAATCACATTTTTTTTAACAAAAATAATCCATCAGCTGTTTTATAAATCAAAGATACTACTTTCTGATTTTCCAACGAATCAATTGTTGTTATAAGTTGCTTATCATAATCATACAAGTAAGGGTTTAGTTTTTCACTCAGTAAAGCCCCATTGATTAAAATATACTCTGCATGTTCAAGTTGCCAAGTTAGATGGGGTCTGTTTGTAAAATACACTATTAAATCAGCAGTTGTTTTAAGTGAAGCCTCAAGGGGGATGTGTTTAGATACCTCTGCCACAGAGTTTTGATTATGTAGATAAGGGGCAGTTATAGTGCGCTTGATTACATCTTTTAATTTAAGACCACCAATAAAGATACTAGTTAAGAGGGCAAATAATACCATATAAAAAATACTTTTTTTCATACTGTCATTTTTTAAAAAATCTCTCTGAATTTTTTCTAATCTCTGAAATCCAACAATAAAGGCTACCGCAAAGACTGCCAAAATATAAAAAGAATGCCAGTCATAAGGTCCATAAGTTGGAACTACAGCACCATACCAAGTCCTTTTAGTTATTAATGTGAGTAATTCAGGGACAGATAAAATTGCAATCTCTGGAGCTAAAAAAGATGGAATAAAAAGCAATAATGTCTTCCATTGAAATAAAAGTTCTATGTTTTGGAGAAATTTTAAAAGTAAAATATCACCTACTACCCCGCTGGATGCAGTACCTACCTTACCTACTAACAAAAGAGGGACTATAATTAAACCTGCTAATATATACAACATTGATACTATTGATGTTGCCCAAATAGACCGTCTTAAGAATATAGTATTATTATAGTCAGTGTTATATCTATAGTATAATATTAAAATTATGCTAAATAAAATACCATTAATAGGAATACTTTCTCTTATACCAAGTAACAATATATAAGAAATAATATAAGGTATAAAACGTTTTTGAATAAAGAAATACATTGTAAGGATAACAAAAAAAGGAATAAGACATTCAAAATGAAAACCATATATAGTATCAATTGTAGCTAAAATATTTATTGGGTGATACAGATATGCAATAGCAAATAGAGAGGCTATCCATTTTATATTATTATTATTGGTGTTATTATAAGTATAAAAAAAACAATTTATAATTAAAAATGCTGTAAATACTGGTAAAACAGTTTTTATGACAAGCAACGTTATAGGTGATGGAAATAATTTATATAAAGGAACTAAAAGAATATAAGTTGGTGTAAAGTGGTCATAAAAAAATGTTTTTAATTTATAAGGATGTAATTGATATATGTAATCAGAGTATAATAATTTATTGTAAAAATTTGTATTCCAAAGCATGTTTGCATAGTATGCAATATCTGAGGTAACATATCCTTTTATATAGAGAGTATATTTTATATAAAAAACAATGACTATAAAAATAAATGATAATACAATAAACACTTTGTACAAATCAAAGGGTTTGTTTGTTATTGATATAATATCTTTTTCAGTATTTATCATTATTATGATTATTTAATGAATTTAAATTAATTATATTAAACAATATGATATTAACAACACATAAGGCTATCAGTTTAAACCAAAATAGCGCCTTTGATCGAAACTCAAACCAAACAATATGTTTGCCAGCAGGGACATAAACTGACTTAAAGGCAAGGTTTGTACGATAAATCTTTGTTGGTGTATTATCTACAAATGCCTGCCAGCCATTATGATACATGTCAGAATAAAATAAAAGTCCTCCCTCATCTTTATTGTCAACTGTAAAGACAGCAAAATTACTTATAATGTGCATAGTCTGTACGCTGTTGTCATTACGGTTGCCCCCGCTCAATTTAAACTCATCAAGTGTTTTATCTGTTTCAAGTAATAACTCATTTTGGTGATCTATAGATGATAATAGTTTTAAACCATAATCAATACGAGCAGGTTCATTTACATTGTATTTATTATATTCTATGGGTTTAACTACTTTGTAATTTTTAAAAATACTTGCTCGAGGTAGAGCATTATTATTTTTTAAAAGTACAAAGTCAGAACCACTGCCAGCATTTATAGACATAAGTTCATGCCAATTTTTTAAGTAAGGGTAGCTATTTAGCTTATCTTTACTAACCATAGCATATTTTATATTTAAAATATCACTAAGGTATGGTTCAGTAGAAGGAAAAGAAAAATTATCATAAATATAATCAGTGGTAGTTTGGAGAAATTTAATATTATTGTCATAGTAATCCATAATATTATACCATCTGGAGACCGAAGGTACTGAACCAATTATTTCCTCATTTATAGGAAGATACCTAAGACCTGTTCCAAGCAATATACTACTTGGATAAAACCCCATTCTATTATAATTTGCAATATCAGGCACAATAGAAAAGAGCATTTCACTAAGCTGCCATCCACCTGTGTCTACTTCATCTATATGATATATTTTGTTATATACATTTGATAGGGTTTTTATGTTCTCTATTGTTTTTTCTGTGATTTGATTATAATTATAATTGACTAATTTCAACATATTTTCAATTTTATTTATTTCTTCATATAAATCATATTGTGACAGTGAACTGCCTTTTTTTATTTCAAATTCGCGTAATTTAATTAACCAAAGCTTGTAATCTTTAAGGAGATTATAAATAAAATAACGTGTTTGACTATTATTGACATCTCTATTTGCCATAGCAAGCATTGTATTTAGTGGAATTGGAGAAATTTTTGCGACAAAATATTCAGGATGCATTAATCTATCAAAAATGTTGTTAGAAAGCATTTTCTTTGGCAAGTTGCTTCCTTTAAAGACTGTTTTATGGTATCCGTCTAAATTGAGGATTGTTGAGTCAGGTAAAGATATAACAGCGATAAATAAAATTACTGGAATTACGAAAAGCTGCCTTAAAAGATAATTTTTTAATACATAAATACAACCTAATATAGTAATCAAAGAAAGCGCTATTTGTAATGCAAGTAATCCTGTACTAAATTGATAGCTATTTTGTAGTGTATAATAAACGGATATTATAAAAAAATATATAAATGCAAATTTTACTATATGGATATATCTTTTATCTTCAGAGTTATTTAAAATATCGTTAAATGCAAAGTATCCATAAGCTGCAAGTATCATTGAAATAGGATGATAAAGACCAAGTGCACGCAATGGAAGATGAAACGGAAAGCCTTCAAGTTTGACTGTATATGCAGCATAAGATATTACAGAGTATGTATATCCAATTATTGCAATAAGTATTAAGCTTATAAATGAATAAGAAATAAGCGTCATATTGTTATTGGTTGTTTTAACCAACCTTTTAAAATAAACATATATGCCAAAAACAACAAAAAAAGACAACAATAATCCCCCAAAGACAGCACCGTGCGGGGTTACTGGAGACGTAATATGTCCTGTACCGGCAAATCCAAATATAGCAAGTAGGTCTTTTGCAACTTCCATTGCCCCCTTTTGGGTTGGATGTAAAGGGAAAAAAATCCTGCTACTAGTTAGTACGTTTCCTTTAGACGAATAATCAAGCATAGATGTTAGGATTTGATAATTTAAGATTACACAAGTAAAACAGTATATAACAACTCCTTTTATTTTCAATAATAAGTCAGACCCTTTTTTATATGTTAATATAATATGCCAAACAGACCATGCTATAATAAAA
>JADGCD010000202.1 GCA_015229165.1 Nitrospinota bacterium
CCCACGAAAGTACCCATGCGTAGAGTCGCCCCAGCAGGCCGGGACGGGGGGATGCGGCGGCGTTCGTGTCGTTCATGGTCGGGCGATTATAGCGGAGATCGTGCCATAAAAGGCCATACATTTGTTTTCGTTACGACATGGAATCGTCTGTCCCGCCGGCTTTGTCGATGGCCGATGACGGAACCCCAATTCAGCGCAAGTGGAACGCTATTGCCGTTGCGCCTCACCAATCGAACGCAAATGCAATGGCAGACAATGTCGACTTGCATCGGTGGACACATGCGCCATGCAAAAACCCCCGACCCAAGCGGGTCGGGGGTCGTAAAGGCGGTGTCGAAGAAGCGTTACTTCTTCTTCCGGTCGGGGACCGAGCGGCGGGGGGAGACGGCGAAGTTGATCAGGTAGTTGTACATCCGGATCAGCTTGCTTCCCTCGCGCTTCTGGTCGGTCCAGTGGCCGATCATGCCGATGGTCCGGGCCAGGACGAAGAACCCGTTGAGGTTCTCCGCCGGGAACCCGAGGTCAACCAGCACGCAGGCCATACAGCCGTCGACGTTCAGGATCAGGTTGTCTTTCTTGGTGGTGGTCACCGCCTCGACAGCCAAGGCGTAGTCGAGCGTCGGGGTCCGCAGACCCAGCTCTTTGACCGTATCCTTGAGGACCGTCACCCGTTTGTCGGGGTTCTTGAGCGACTTCACCCGATGGCCGATCCCCGGCACCGGGCCGACGTTTTGCTTCATGTCGGCGAGGAACCCGGGGATGTCGTTGGGGTAGTTCATCAGGCCGTAGCGGAAATACTTCCCGGCGTCGGTGACGGCGCCGCCGAAGCGGGGCCCGATCATGATCAGACCGGCGGCCACCGACTGGGACAGGCCGATACCGGCGGCGGCGGCGAGGATCGTGGCGAAGGCGCCCGAAACCGCCGGGCCGTGGTCGGCGGCCAGCATGATGATCCGCTTGATGACTTCGGCTTCCGCGTCAGTGGGGAGCTTCTTGTTCCAGAGCAACCCGACCACGTGGGAGATGTCGTACCCCTTCTCGATCAGCTCGGAGGCGGGGTAACCGGCGTAAAGGGGCTCTTCCCCCCGGTCGTCGGAGATGGTCGATTTGAACAGCGGCTGCACCGCCACGTCCCCGGCTTTGATCCCTTCTTCGACTCTCTTGGGCAGGTCGGGGAGTTCGGACAAGGGCAGGTCGGCCTTGGGGACGATCTGCCCGGTGGCGATCAGGTCTTCGTAGACCCGCTTGATGGTGGCGCCCAGGTCGCCAAAGGTGGCCGGCACGATGGCCCCGGCTTTCCTGAGGTTCTCCGACTTGGAGCGGGCGCTCCCTTCGCCGTGATGCCCTTCTTTGGCCCCGGCGTGACCGAATTTCATTCCTTTGGGGAGCGCTTCCTGGCAGAACCCGGCGACGGCGCCGATCAGCTTGATGCGCCGCGGTTTGGCGCCGTACCATTCGGCAGCCTTGTCTTCGAGGTTCCCCCCCATTTCGCCGACGATGACGACGGCCTTGGTGTCGGGGTCTTTCTCGAACAGTTCGAGGTAGGTCACGAAGTCGGTGACCGGGTAGGCGTCGCCGCCCACGCCGATGGTGGTGGTCACCCCGTCGGCGAACTGGCTCACCAGCCACATGATCTCGTTGGAAAGACCGCCTGACTTGGTGATGACGCCAAAGCTGCCGGGCCGGTAGAGCTTGGAGAGCTTCAGGTTGTGGTACTCGCCGCCGATGACCCCCAGGCGGCATTTGCCGGCGGAGAGGACGCCGATGGACGACGGGCCGTTGAAGACCTTCCCCAGCCGTTTGGCGTTTTTGATGAGGAGCTTCGCGTCACGCTCCGGCACCCCTTCGGTGATCATCGAGCAGAACTTGATGGCGGGGTTCTCGAGGGCTTCCATCGACCCCTTGTAGGCCCGGGAGGCGCCGATGTAGATCAGCGCGGTATTGGTCTCCGGGTGGGCGTCGGTGGCGTCCTTCACCGAGGCGTAGACCGGGATCGCCAGAAACTCCGCCCCGAAGGGGATGTCGGCGGTCTTACCGGCGTCGGGGGGATAGACGAAGGAGGTCACGTTGAAGGGGATCCGCGACAGATAGCAGAACTCCGCCATCCGTTTGGCGGCGGAGATGCCGGGGGCGCCCCCCATGATGACGACGCGGGTGTTCTCGTCGGCTACGATACTCATCGGTTAATTGGCCTCCCCTTCAAGTGCGAAACGGACGATGTCGGTCAGGGGCGTGTAGCGGTCGTACACGTGGATTTTGAAACCTTCGTCGGCCAGACCCCGCATGTATTCGAGGCCCACCTTCTCGTTGGGGCCGCCCCGGCGCACCCAGATATGGACGTCTTTGAGCTGCTCCTTGCACTTCCTGAACGCGGCGATGATGCCGGTGAAGGTGGCTTTGACGTCGGTGAAGTTGGCGATGGCGCCCCCCACGATGATGTGGGAGATCTGCGGCAGGTTGCAGACCCGCTCGGTCAGCGCCTCGACGGCCCACGAGGGGGGGTCGCCGGAGTATTCGGAGTAGTTGGCGATGGTGCCGCCCAGGTTGATGACGGCGTCGGAGTAGAAAACGGACGCGCCGCCACCGGCGGGAAGGAGGGCCACCCGCTTGCTGATGTCATCCCCTTCTTTGGGCGGAATCTCGATCAGTTTGACGGAGCCTTTCACCCGGCTGTCGATGTCCATGATCTCCTTCTCCGGGGTGGTGTATTCCCGCCCGAACTCGGAGGCGAAGGTGAAGTGCCAGTCGGGGTGGCGGTAGCGGGCGTCGTTGTCCAGCAGGACCACGGCGTCCAGCGCGCACAGTTTCCCGGTCTTGGGGGACAGGATCAACGGGTTGATCTCCATGTAGGTCCCGTCTTCCTGGTCGAAGGCGTCGAAGAGCCGGTTGGAGAATTTGGTCATTTTCTCTTTCAGCTCGCCGGTGAACCCGGCCTCGTCGAGCATCTTTCCGATCTGCTCGTCGGTCGGCTTTTCGCCCACTTCGA
This sequence comes from Nitrospinota bacterium, assembly GCA_015229165.1. GTDB lineage: Bacteria > Nitrospinota_A > UBA7883 > UBA7883 > JADGGD01 > JADGCD01. The sequence goes on from JADGCD010000202.1 coordinate 2,987, forward strand.
CGAAGGTCCGCCGGATTTTCTCCCAGTTCTCCTCCACCTCGATGCCGCCGAACTTGGCGCAGAGGATCTCGGCGCCCTCGCGGGTGGAGGTGACGCAGAGGTAATATTCCTCTTCGTGGGGGATCATCTCGGAGATGATCACCTGCGAGATGATCATGCCGTTGATGTTCCGCCCGATGATCTCTTTCGTGGCGGCCTTGACCCCGTTGATGTCGAGATTGATTTTCACCAGTCCCAATTTCATCCGGGAGCCGAGAGCTTCGTGGGCTTTGACGACCATTTTGCTCTCTTGCATCCAGCGGTTCGACTCGACCAGCGAATCGATCTGGTCCGGATCGGAGATCACAACATGGTGGGGAGTATGGATCCCCCACTTGTTGAAGATCTCCATCCCGGGACCTTCGAGAACCTTACCCATCGGCAGACCTCCTCGTCAGAGCGTATAGATAGAGAATCGTGTATGTTTTGACCAGCGCAAGGCGAACATGCTACTTGAAGGAAGGGTTAAAGTCAACGCGCCCGCCGTCCCTTGCGTGAAAACGGACCCGGTGTGTGGTATCAGTAGTGGATGAACGGCCATCATACCTCTTTTGCGCGGCTTGCGGTTCTCTTTCTGCCTTTCCTTTCCCTCCTGGCGGGGGGCTGCTCCGGCGGCGGGAAGGAGGAGCGGGGACGCCCTCCGGCGTTGGTGGAGACCG
>JADGCD010000203.1 GCA_015229165.1 Nitrospinota bacterium
AAGGACGGGCAACTGGTCTATGTGGAGGTCGACCCCGACGTGGTGGCCAAGGTGGTCTCCGACTGGACCGGCGTGCCGCTGGGCAAGTTGCAGCGGGACGAATCGAGCCGCGTCCTCGAACTCGAAAAGGAATTGGGGGAGCGGATCAAGGGACAGGACCACGCGCTGGCGGCCATCGGCGAAATCTTCCGGGCCAGCAAGTCGGGGCTCAAGGATCCCGCGCAGCCCATCGGCGTCTTCCTGCTGGTCGGCCCCTCCGGCGTCGGCAAGACCGAGACCGCCCTTTCCGTCGCCGACCAGATGTTCGGCGGCGAGGAGTCGGTGGTCACCATCAACATGAGCGAGTTCCAGGAGAAACACACCGTCAGCCGTCTGGTCGGCTCCCCCCCCGGCTACGTCGGCTACGGCGAGGGGGGGGTCCTGACCGAGGCGGTAAGGAAGCGCCCCTACTCGGTGGTGCTGCTCGACGAAGTCGAAAAGGCCCATCTGGACGTGCTGAACATCTTCTATCAGGTCTTCGACAAGGGGATGCTCTCCGACGGCGAGGGACGGCTCATCAACTTCAAGAACACCGTCCTCTTCCTGACCAGCAACCTGGCCACTGACGTCATCACCGAGATGACCGCCAACGGCGACCGGCCCGACGCCGCCACCGTCATGGAGGCGGTCCGCCCCATTCTGTCGGAGCATTTCAAACCGGCGCTGCTGGCCCGGATGACGGTGATTCCCTACTACGCCCTCCCCGCAGCGGCGTTGCGCCCCATCGTGGAGCTGAAACTGGGGAAAATCCGCAACCGGATGATGCGGACCAACAAGATCCGCTTCTCCTGGAGCGAGAAGGTGGCCGAAAGCATCACCGCCCGCTGCACCGAGGTGGAGACCGGCGCCCGCAACATCGACTACATCCTGAACGGAACGGTCCTGCCGCAGATGTCAAAGGAGATATTGGCCCATCTCTCCACCGGCGCCATGCCGTCGGAAGCGTCGCTCGACCTGTCCGACGACGGAAACTTCACCATCGCCTTCAAGGAGTAGGGGAGGATGAAGAAACGAATCTGGATATCGGCGTTGGGGAAAGACGAGGCCCGCAGCTCGGACGTCATGGGGGCGCTCCACAAATACGGCATGGAGCCCGCCGGACATTTCTGGGAAGACCAGGTCGAAAAGCTGGCCTGGATGGGGGCGCTGGAGAGGATCGTGGCCGACGACGCGAAAGCGTGGGTCGTCCTTCTCGACGCCGCCGCATGGGAAAAAGAGAGCGTCCGTTACGGCGTGGCCATGCTGGCCCTGTCGATAAAATCCGCACGGGGGGCGGCGTTTCCGATATTCCTGCTCCTCCCCGACGGCATGGCCCTCGACGCTGCGACGATGGCCACCCCTCTGGCGGGCGCCGTCGTCATGCCGCAGAAGGGGGCGTGGCTCGCCAAGCTGGCGGCCAAAACCGCCGTGGCGCCAAAGATGGGGAGCGGCGACGACTTCCGGCTCGACGCCTACGGCGACGGGAAAGTGGGACAATGGTTCGAGGTCGGCCCGGCCCACGGGACGTGGAAGGGCGTTCTCTTCGCCGTGGCGGGGGGGGGCGAAATCCTCTTCCAGGCGGTCGGCCCCAAGGACAAACTGCCGGAGAAGACGACCCTCGAATACGCCCAAAAAGGGTTGAAAATGACCCTCGGCGACACCGAATTCACCGGCTGGGCGGTGCAAAACGTCATCAACGAGACCACCTCCTGCTTCGTCAAAGTCGGTGGCGCCCCGACGTCGATCCTCTTTGCTCCCTACGATCCCGAGGGGGAAGAGGCTGATGTCTACCGGGTGCGTCTGGTCTGACGCGCCACGCACGACGGAAGGGCCGGTTTTCCAATGAAAACCGGCTTTTTTCATGCCGAAACCGGGCCCGTCCGGCGCGAGACGGGCGGCGGCGGCGCAAATCTGCCCGTTTAATATGTAGAATCAGTGGATTATCAATCTTTTCTTGATGTATACTATGCAAAGTTTGTCCTGAAAGGCTCGACTGCCGTCAGGATGGGGGACGGGCGCTCCAAACCATCGGGAATGAGGGATGACGCTGAATCCATGCGGGTCGTCGTGGCGAAGCGGCGCGCGCCGTCGGTTGGCGCTCGTTGGGGCGCTTGCGTGCGCGCTCCTGGCTTCTTCCTGCTCCCTTTTCTCCAGCAAACCGGACGAGCCCGACTGGACCTTCGGGGCGGACGCCATATTCCTGCAGTTCAAGGCCGACACGAATCTGAACCTGTACGACCGGGAGCCCCACACCGTGGCGGTGGGGCTCTTCCAACTCGACTCGCCCAATGCGTTTCAGAATCTGGTGGCCACCGCCGACGGGGCCAGCCAGCTTTTGTCGCAGGGGAAGGTCGACAAGTCGGTCCTTTCGTTCGACCGTTTCTTCATTCCCCCCGGCGGGACGATGACGCAGGTGTTCGACCGGCTCGAAGGGGCGAAGTTCGTCGGGCTGGTGATCGGCTATTTCGATCTCTCCCGGACTGCCCGGGTCTCGGTATTCAAGCCGGTGCCGACCGGCGAGGTTCAGGAGGGGTTTCTCTTCACCACCGGCAAGGCGCAGCCGACGCTGCTCTGGTTGCGGGTCGGGCTCGGCTCGGACGGCGTGGTTTCGGTGGAGCAGCTCAGCCAGGCCGACGCCGAAGCGATGCAGAAGAAACAGGGCGCCAAGGGGGCCGACGGCGGTCCCGCGGGCTGGTAACACCCCCCGCGCGGGGGAACGGCGACGACAACGACGCGAACGAGGCGGATTGAACCGTGGACATCAAGCGACCGGTCTTCTGGCATCAGGGGCTCTTCCTGCAGCCGCAGCATTTCCAGCTGACCGACCAGCATCACCAGTTCCAGCTCACCCCCTACCGGGAGGCGGGGCTTCCCCATTTCTGGGGGGTGGCCCAGATGGCCCTGCAGGAGAGCGCCCTGGCCGACCGGCGGTTCGTCCTCGCGTCGGGGAGCTTTCTTTTCCCCGGTGGCGAGTATGTCGAGTTTCCCGGCAACGCCATCGTCCCCCCCCGCTCCTTCGACGCCGAGTGGACCGAAGGGGACAAGCCGTTCGCGGTCTGGCTGGGGCTGCGGCGCCTCTCCGACGCCACCCCCAACGTGGCGGTGGTGAAGTCGTTGGCCGAAGCGTCGTCCGAACGGGTCCGCTACCTGACCACCGCCGACGCCGACGAGGTGGCCGATCTCTTCCACCAGGGGCCGTCGGCCCAGGTCAAGCGGCTGACCTGTCTGGTCCGGGTCTTCTTCGCCCACGAGGTGGAAGGGCTGGCCGATTACGACCTGATCCCGGTGGCGCTGCTCCAGCGGGACGGCGGGAAGATCGTCCCCTCCCGCCGGTTCGTCCCCCCCTGTGTCGGGGCGCAGGCCTCGCCTGCCCTGATGGACATCCTGCGCGAGCTTCGGGACAGCGTGGCAGGACGGGCCCGGACGCTGGAGGAGTACAAGGTCACCGGCGCCATGGGCAAGGGGGACTTCGACCCCGCCGGCGTCCTCTCCCTGCTGGCGCTGGCCACGTTGAACCGCTACGCCCCCCTCCTGACCCACTACTGCGAGGGGGGGGCGGTCCATCCCTGGAGCGTTTACGGAACCGTCCGGCAGATGCTGGGCGAACTGTCGACCTTCACGGCCCGGTTCAACATGCAAGGGGAGGCGCCCG
>JADGCD010000204.1:0-1748 GCA_015229165.1 Nitrospinota bacterium
ACTGAATCGGGGGCGTCGGGGCCGTTCGCAGGCTGTCGTTTTATTTCAACGAATTCGCCCGGCGATCGCCCCTCCTCCTTGCCTCCCGCCCCGTGAAGGGTAAGAATGGGGCGAACCCAGGAGCAGACGCCGATGACGCACGATTTCACGATCATCCAGGACGCGGTGGTGATCTTCGGCCTTTCCATCGGCGTGATCCTGCTCTGCCTCAAGGTCAACGCCCCGGCGGTGGTCGGGTTCCTGCTGACCGGCGTGCTGGCCGGTCCCCACGGCCTCGGGCTGGTCAAGGCGGTGGAGGAGGTCGAAACGCTGGCGGAGATCGGCGTGGTGTTGCTCCTCTTCGTCATCGGCATGGAGATCTCCTTCGACCAGCTTTCCCGCCTGAAGAAGGCCCTCCTCGTCGGCGGCGGGGGACAGGTGGGGATGACCATCGCCGCCACCTACGCCGCGTGTGTGTTGGCCGGGCTCCCCCACGCCCAGTCCCTCTTCATCGGCTTTCTCGTCGCGCTTTCCTCCACCGCCATCGTCCTGACCCTGTTGCAGCAACGGGCGGAGGTGGACACCCCGTACGGGCGGATATCCCTCTCCATCCTGATCTTCCAGGATCTGGTCATCGTCCCGATGATGCTGCTGGTCCCGGCGCTGGCCGGAGAGGGGAACGACGGGACCGAGACGATGCCGGTGATGCTGGGGAAAATGGTGGCGGTCTTCGCCGCCGTGGCCTTCCTTGGCAAGATCGGCGCCCCGTTCCTGCTCAAGCAGGTGGTCCGCACCCGCAGCCGGGAGCTCTTCCTGCTGACCATCCTGACGCTCTGCTTCGCGGTCGGCTGGCTGACCAACGCCGCCGGGCTGTCGCTGGCGCTGGGGGCGTTCATGGCCGGGATGATCGTGGCCGAGTCGGACTACAGCCACCACGCGCTGGAGGGAATCCTCCCCTTCCGGGATGTCTTCACCAACCTCTTCTTCGTCTCGGTGGGGATGCTGCTCGACGTCGGCTACTTTGTCGCCAACCTGCCGCTGGTGCTGGCCATCACCCTTGCCATCTTCGTCCTCAAGGGGCTCACCTCCGGCGGGGCGGCGTTGTTGCTCGGCTATCCGGTGGGGGCGGCGCTACTGACCGGGCTGGCGCTGGCGCAGGTGGGGGAGTTCTCGTTCGTGCTGGCCGGGGTGGGGCGGGGGCACGGCCTGCTGACCGACGACGAGTACCAGCTTTTCCTCGCCGCCAGCGTCGCCACCATGGCCGCCACCCCGTTTGTCATCCAGCGGGGACGAACCCTTGCGGCGCTCATCATCGGGTGGCGCCCCCTCTCCCCCCTCATCCGACGGCTGCGCCACCGGAAGAAAGCGACGGGAGGGGGGAAGGTCGCCTCTCTCTCCGACCACCTGATCATCATCGGGTTCGGCGTGGTGGGACGGCATCTGGGACGGGCCGCCACGGTCATCGGCATTCCCTACACCGTCATCGAGATGAACCCCGACACGGTGCGGGACTACGCCGCCCGTGGGGAATCGATCGCCTACGGCGACGCCACCCGTGAGGCGACACTGGCCCACGCCGGAATCCGGCAAGCCCGGGCGCTGGTGGTGACCATCGCCGACCCGGCGGCGGCCCGGCGCATCACCCAGGTGGCCCGGGCCATGAACCCGGCCCTCTACATCGCCACCCGGACCCGTTTCATGAGCGAGATCGAGCCGTTGCGCGCCCTGGGGGCGGACGACGTGGCCAGCGAGGGGTTCATCACGTGGGT
>JADGCD010000204.1:1765-2081 GCA_015229165.1 Nitrospinota bacterium
GTCATGGGGCGCTATCTGGTGCCGCAGCATCTCATCGAGCGGTTCACCGAGGAGGTCCGGGCGGAAGGGTACGCCATGCTCCGGGCCACCGACACCCGGGAGGCCGGGTTTCACGCCCTGCGCACCGACCTGACCGAGCTGGACGTGGCGGCCTACACCCTGACTCCCCATGCTGCGCTGGACGGAGTGGCGCTGGCCGAGGCGGGATTGCGGGGGGATCTGAACATCACCGTCATGGCCATCCGCCGCGACGGGACGGTCATCGCAAGCCCCGGTCCGGGCGAACGGCTCCGGGGGGGGGACCGGGTCTACCTTT
>JADGCD010000204.1:2091-3666 GCA_015229165.1 Nitrospinota bacterium
GCCAGAGCGACCTGGTCCGGGTGGCCAGCCGGTTCACCATTGTTTGCCACCACGAGGGGACGGGAGAATCGACCGGTGACGGGGAACATCTATAGGAGCGGGGCGGGTCTGTTCTGCGGCTTCTCCGGAGCGACGCCCGTTTCACACTGTGAAGGGGTTCTTGAACCATGAAGAAGATCGTCATCCTCGGCGCCGGAACCGGCGGCTGCATCGTCGCCAACAAGCTGGTCCGCACGCTCGACCCGGCCCAGTGGTCGGTCACCGTCATCGACAAAGCCGACCGCCACTACTACCAGCCGGGGTTCATCTTCCTCCCGTTTCGCCTCTACGGCTACCGGACCGCCGGACGGGTAAGCGCCCCCATCCGCAAACCGCTGGCGCACGGGGTGAACTTCGTCGCCGCCGAAGTGAACATGATCGACCACGCCAACCGGAAGGTCGAAACCTCCGCCGGGGTTTACGACTACGATTTTCTGGTTTCGGCCATGGGGTGCCGGGTGGCGCCGGAGGAGGTCCCCGGCATGGCGGAGGGGATGGGGGGGAAGATTCACACCTTCTACACCCTCGACGGCGCCATGGCCATGCAAAAGGCGTTGGACGAGTTCACCGGCGGCGAGTTTGTCGTCCACATCAGCGAGTCCCCGTTCAAGTGCCCGGTGGCGCCGCTGGAGTTCATGTTCCTGGCCGACTACTATTTCACCCGCAAGGGGATTCGCCACAAAACCAATATCACGCTGGTGACGCCGCTGTCGGGCGCTTTCACCAAGCCGATCGCCAGCGCCAAACTGATGAGCCTGGCGGAACGGCGCAACATAAAGATCGTCCCGAATTTCGTGACCATGGAGGTCGACGGGGAGAAGGGGCTCCTGTCGGACCCGACCGGGAAGGAGGTCTCCTTCGACCTGCTGGCCACGATCCCCCCCAATCTGGGGCCGGAGGTGATCGACGAGTCGGGGCTTGGAAACGGCGCCGGCTATCTGGTGGTCGACAAGGGGACGCTCAAGAGCGAGAAGGCCGAGCGTATCTACGGTCTCGGCGACAACACCAACGTCCCCACCTCGAAGGCGGGGTCGGTGGCCCATTTTCAGGCGGAGATTCTGGTCGAAAACCTGCTGGCGGAGATCGACGGACGGGCGGCGGCGGCCCGCTCCGACGGCCACTCGAACTGCTTTATCGAGACCGGTTTCCACAAGGCGATTCTGGTCGATTTCAACTACGACATCGAGCCGCTGCCGGGGAAGTTCCCCTTCCCGCTGATCGGGCCGATGACGCTTTTGGGGGAGTCGTACGCGAACCATTACGGAAAGATGGGGTTCGACTGGCTCTACTGGAACCTGCTCCTGTCGGCCCGCTTCCCCGACGGTCCTTGGGCGCCGTGCCACATGAGCATGGCGGGAAAGGACGCAAGCTGGCTTACTGAAAAGGGGAAACTCCCCCACTACCCCTAGCAGGGCGCGGAAAAACTATCTGCGTTGCCTCCGGGGTGTCGAAAGCGGGCTCGGAATGCTCATGTACTCCCGTGTACACTCCGCTTCCTCGCCCGCTTTCTCCTACCGGACTGCCTCGATAACGTTT
>JADGCD010000206.1 GCA_015229165.1 Nitrospinota bacterium
GCGTCTTCGCCGCGCAGCGTCTGACCGGCCAAGGCGGTCTCGATTTCACCGGGCAGCGCCCCCCACGCGGCGGGAACGCGGGGGTCTTCCGAAGCGCTCGACTGACGATAGACGAGTCTATCGCCGCAAGACCAGGGCGGCGCAGGCGTGTAAAATGACGGGATGCCAAAAGACATTCCCTTCAAGCTCGTTTCCCCCTACGTCCCCACCGGCGACCAGCCGACGGCCATCGAAACGTTGGTGGCCAACCTCGACGCCGGGCTGGCCCGCCAGATACTGCTGGGGGTCACCGGGTCGGGAAAGACCTACACCATCGCCCAGGTCATCCAGCGGACCCAGCGTCCGGCGCTGGTCATCGCCCACAACAAGACGCTGGCCGCCCAGCTCTACGCCGAGTTCAAGGGGTTCTTCCCGGATAACGCCGTCGAATATTTCGTCTCCTACTACGACTACTACCAGCCGGAAGCCTATCTCCCCACGTCGGACTCCTATATCGAAAAGGACGCCGGGATCAACGACGAGATCGACAAGCTGCGCCATTCGGCCACCATGGCCCTCTTCGAACGGCGCGACGTCATCATCGTCGCCTCGGTCTCCTGCATCTACGGCCTCGGCGCGCCGGAGCATTACCAGTCGCTGAAAATCCCGCTGGCCAAGGGGGCCGAAATGGCCCGGGACGATCTCCTGACCCGCCTCGTCGATATCCATTACGAACGCAACAATGTCGACTTCGCCCGGGGGACGTTCAGGGTCAACGGTGACGTGGTGGAGATCCTGCCGGTTTACGAGACCGACACCGCCGTCCGGGTGGAGTTCTTCGGCGACGAGATCGACGCCCTGTCGCTGGTCGATCCGCTGACGGGGCGGACGATCAAGCCGCTTGATGAGATCAACATCTATCCTGCCTCCCACTACGCCACCGGCGAGGAGGCGGTGCAGAAGGCGACGGTCGAAATCCGCCAGGAGCTGCTCGAACGGGTAGCCTGGTTCCAGGAGAACGGCAAGCTCCTCGAAGCGCAGCGGATCGAGGAGCGGACCATGGCCGACCTGGAGATGATCAAGGCGGTCGGCTACTGCAAGGGAATCGAGAACTACAGCCGCTACCTCTCCGGCCGTCCCGCCGGGTCCCCCCCGCCGACGCTGCTGGAGTATCTGCCGGACGACGCGCTGGTGATCATCGACGAGAGCCACCAGAGCGTGGGGCAGATCGGCGGGATGCTCAAGGGGGACCGGTCGCGCAAGGCGACGCTGATCGACTACGGCTTCCGGCTCCCGTCGGCGCTGGACAACCGCCCCCTGTCGTTCGACGAGTTCGAGGAGCTGACGGGGCAGACGGTCTACGTCTCGGCCACGCCGGGGGCCTTCGAGCGGGAACGGTGTGGCGGGGCCATTGCGGAGCAGGTGATCCGCCCCACCGGGTTGGTCGATCCGGAGGTCGACATCCGCCCGGTGAAAAGCCAGGTGGACGACCTGCTGGCGGAGCTAAGGCTCCGGGCGCAAGCAGGGGAACGGGTTCTGGTGGCTTGCATGACAAAGCGACAGGCCGAAGACCTGACCGATTACTATCAGGGTTTGGGGGTCCGTTGCCGCTATCTCCATTCGGACATCGCGACGCTGGAGCGGATGACCCACATTCAGGAGTTGCGCGCCGGGGAGTACGACGTCCTGATCGGGATCAACCTGCTGCGGGAGGGGCTGGACATCCCGGAGGTGTCGCTGGTGGCGATCCTGAACGCCGACATGGAGGGGTTCCTCCGGTCGGAGACGAGCCTGATCCAGACGTCGGGCCGGGCGGCCCGGAACCTGAACGGGCGGGTGATCTTCTACGCCGACACCATGACCGGATCGATCACGCGGGCGGTGGCGGAGATGGAGCGGCGCCGGAAGAAACAACTGGCCTACAACGCGGAGCACGGCATCACGGCGACGTCGGTGAAGCGGGCGTTGAACGACGCCATGAGCAATGTGGGGGAGAAGGATTACGTCACCGTGCCCAAACCGGAGGAGGGGACGCTGGCCTACCTGCCGGAGCAGGAGCTGGCCCGGCTTATCCGGCAGCACACGGCGGCGATGCAGGCGGCCGCCAAAGAGCTCGACTTCGAGAAAGCGGCCCAGCACCGGGACCGGATTCGGGGGCTGAAACGACTGGCGATGACGTAGGGCGACGGTGCGTTGTCACAAAAAAAGCGGCCCCGGAGGGCCGCTTTCGGCGTCATGCCGTCTGGATCAGATTTTAGCCACGTTCTTGGCGTGCAACCCCTTCGGCCCCTGGCACAGCTCGAAGGTGACCGGTTGGCCGTCTTCGAGGGTCTTGTACCCGTCGCCGGTGATGGCGGAGTAATGAACGAAGACGTCTTCCGTCTGTCCGTCCTCCCGCAGAAATCCGAACCCCTTGGCGTTATTGAACCATTTGACCGTTCCCTGTGGCATCGTACACATCCCCTCTCTACCCGTCCACAACCGGCGCCACACGCGCGAACGTCTCCCACGGATATGCTGTGGAGCATGGGACCGGGAATCGGTTCAAGCCGACGCCGATCCACGGCGATAGTCGCAGCAGCCCCCCTCAGAGCCGCGCATGGATCGGCATGGCGCCATTACTTCTGAATCAGTAGAAATCTACGACCATTTCATCAAACTGTCAACTGCCGACCGGTTCCTCCCCTGCCAGCCGCCCCATGCGCCCTTCGCGCCCGGACAAAAAGAGAGCTCGCTCGGGGCGAGCTCTCTTGTCGGGACCAATGAATGAAACCGGTTCCCCGGGGGCGGTCAGGCCACCTTCAGCGAGAGGAGGGCGACCGCGTTCCTCACCATTCCGCGGGACATCCAGGCGATCCCGGCGATCATCGGCAGCGCCAGCGAAAGGAGCATGAAGGCGGTGGTCGTTTCGCTCGTGTTGTACAGGTACTCGGTGATGGCGGTGCCGGCCCACATGGCGTAGCAGGTTCCCCAGTTGATCGCCAACAGGCGATAGTTGAAGGGGATTCCTTCGTTCTTCCGCCGGGCGTACATGGCGCCGATCATGGTCACGCCGGTGATGATGAAGAAGATTCCGTACCCGATCCAGTAGTAAGAGTGTTCGAACATTGCCTTGTCTCCTCGTCTGCGCTTCCGTGAAGCGGTTGGTGTTTCATTCGTCGATCGACGCCCAATAACAATGCAGAGGGCGTGCCATGGCGTAAGCTGCTAATATTTCAATGGTATGTTCTTGGTATACCCAAGAAATGCTCCGGTCACCAAAAGGGCGCCCGCCCCGAATCGGGACAGCGGTTCCCACCGTTTCAGGACAGTTTCATGCCGAACCGCCCACGACCGGGTTATAATCCCCCTGTCAAGGTTCAAGAGTGGTCACTCTCCTTTCCTAACCGTAGGGACACGTATGCCTCGCGCCGCCGGAACCCGTCTGGGCGAACTCCTCCTTGCCGCCCGGATGTTGGACGAGGGGGGGCTGGCCCGGGCGCTGGAGCGGCAGGCCCGGCTCGGCGAGCGGCTGGGGGAAGCGGTGGTGGCGTTGGGGTTGATGACGGAAGAGGAACTGGTCGGCGCGCTGGCCGCCCAGCTCAAGGCGCCGGTGATCGACCCGGCGACGCT
>JADGCD010000020.1 GCA_015229165.1 Nitrospinota bacterium
GCCAGCGCCCCGCCAAGACTTCGCCCCCACAGGACGATCCGGTTTAGCGGAACCTTCCCCTTCTCGTGGAGGAACGTGACGGCGGCGACGGCGTCCTGTTCGACCCCGTCGATCGAGGGGATCCCCTCGCTTCTGCCGTACCCCTGATAGTCGAAAAGTAGCAGGTTCAGCTTCAACGGGGCGATGGTTTTGGCGAAGTCGAGCCGGTCGGCGATGTTCCCAGCGTTGCCGTGAAAGAAAACGCAGTAGCGGTCCGAGTCGGCCTTGATGAGCCACCCGTAGAGCCACCGGTCGCCGGAGCGGATCGGCGCCTCCACCGAGGACATCCCCATCAGCTCCGGCGTCAGCTCCAACGACAGGTCGGGGTGGAACAGGATCAGCGGTTCGTAGACCTTGGCGATACCCTTCAGCCCCACCGCCAGCAGAATGACCAGTAGCAGGGTCAGGATCAGTTTTTTCATATGGCGGATTCCCCCGTATAATGAGACGTTTCAACCTCAGTATAAAAGAACGGGGGAACGATGCGGGCAATGGTTGCGATACGGCCCGGGGGAAGGGAGACCCTCCGGCTCGTCGATCTTCCGATCCCCCGTCCCGGTCCCGACGAAATACTGGTGCGGGTCAAGGCGCTCGGGCTCAATCCGGTCGACGTGAAGATTCGCGGCGGCTACCGGGCCGAAGGGCGTTCGTGGCCGCTCCCCCTCGGGTGGGACGTGGCCGGGGTGGTAGAGCAAATCGGCCAGGTGGTCACCCGGTTCAAGCCGGGGGACGAAATCTTCTATTGCGGCGATCTGACCCATCCGGGCGCCTCTGCCGACTACCATCTGGTCAACCAGCGGCTGGCGACCCTGAAACCGGCGTCCCTCTCCTTCGTCGAGGCGGCCTCCCTGCCGCTGGTCGGCTCCACCATGTTGCAGGGGCTCGGGCGGCAGGCCCGTCTCGTCAAGGGAGAGACGGTGGCGATCTTCGGGGCCGCCGGAGGCATTGGGGGAATGGGGGTGATGCTGGCCCGGTCGATGGGCGCCCGGGTCATCGGCGTCTGTTCCGGCCACAATACCGATTATCTGCGCGAACTGGGCGCCGACGAGGTGATCGATTACACCCGTGTCGATCCGGTGAAAGCGATCCGTGCGCTGACCGGGGGACGGGGGGCGGAGGTGGTGGTCGACACCGTGGGAGGGGAGGGATTCCAGCAGGCGATTGAATCGCTGGCCCCCTTCGGGCGGCTCCTGTTCCTGAACGCCTTTCCCGAGAACGCCCCTCCCCTCTCCGCGCTAAATCCCCTTCGGCTCACCAATGGCGCCCTACACTGTGTCATGGTGGTTCCCAGCGGGGAGCTGATGGGGGAGCTGGCTGAACATATTGATAAAGGAACCATTACACCGAAGGTGGAACAGGTTCTTCCGCTGGAGCGGCTCGCCGACGGGCATGCGCGGCTCGAGTCGCGGCATGGTCGGGGGAAGGTGGTTATCGAACTTGACATGAAAATGTCAGAATCCATATCGTAGACACGTCATCTATTCCGCTGTGCCAAGAAGGCCATGGGGGCTTTGGCCGAACTCAACACAACAGCGGGAAGATGAAGAAAACCATGAAAGCGGAACAGACCATGGGGGCTCAAGCGGGGGGCGACAGGACGACCGACGAGGTGGTGGTGATCTTGAACGTTTCGCACATGTTCATGATCGTGATGACCGCCCTTTTCTTCGCGGCGATGTTCACCGATCTCGGGCCCGACGGCACCATGCGGTGGGTCGTGGCGGCCGGCGTCATCCTCTTTTCCGACCTGGCCTTCATCGGCATCGGCATCGCCTTGGCCGTGGCCATGAAATCGACGAAGATTTCCAAGGGGAACCACTGGGTGGTCTGGCTGACCGTGCCGCTCCTTTCGATTCCGCCCCTACCCGAGCTGTACGAGGGGCTCATCGGCTTCTTCCCCACCGACCACCAGATCGCTTGGTTCTCCATCGCCGTCAGCGGAATCCTGTTCCTCTGGACCTGGGTCGAGAACATCCCCTTCTGGAAGCGGGTCAACGCGACCAAAGGGAAATAGGCGGGCGCATCCACCCCTCCTCCCCCTTCACCCCCCGGTGAAGGGGGTTTCCTTTGCGCGGCATCGAAAAGATGGGGCGACGCCGATAGTTTTTCAAGGTTCCGACGGGTATAATGGCGCATGGAATCGACCAACCGCCCCCCCTTTTCCCTTAAAGACGACCTATCCCCCTCCCTCCGGTGGTACGGACTCGCCATTCTGGTCATGCTGGCCGGACTGGGGTTCCTCTACCAGTTCGCCATGACCGGGTTCGACCGGATCAACGCCTCGCTGGTGCAATGCAAGAGTGGGTCGATCTGTGAGGTCTATCTGACCACCAAGGGGCAGCATGGGATCTATCAGGAGCTTTCAACCGTCTTCGGCGACAAGCCGTACCGATCGACGCTGGAGGAGAGCGAGGGGCTGGCGATCACCGTCAGCCGGAACGAGGACTCGTTCGCCGTCCCGCTGAAGTCGTTCCGGGGGGCGGCGCCCTACAGCCTGTTCTGGCGGGACGGGGTGGCTCTTTTTGCCTTCGACGTCGAAAAAACAGGCCTTTACACCGTCACCGTCGCCCCCTCCCCGGCCGGGGAGGACAAACCGCTGGTGGTGGCGATCACCGGGTTGAATCCGAGCTATGAGCTGACCAGCATCCTGCTGGACGGGTCGCTGATCTTCATGATGATCGGCTCCGTCGCCGCCGCCATCTGGGCCACGGTCTACCAACTGCGCAAGCGGAACAAGGCGCGCAAACATTGGAGCCACCGTGGTTCGCCCAAGGGGAACGCCGGGAAACCGGCCGAGCAGAAACCGGCCCCCGCCCCCGTGGCGGTCGAGAGCGATACGGTCATCGACCTGCGTCCCAACGGCAAAAAGAAGAAGCGGAAGAAATAACCCCCTTCTTGCGGGTGTTCCCACCCTGCCGTCTCGACAAACAGCCAGGCGTCTACACACCCCCGGTAGTTGAATGGGGACTTCACCGGCCAAGACAGAGACGGCGAAGACACCGACTGTTTGCGCATAACGCCGGGAAGAAGTCAGGCGCACGCCTGCTTTCCAGGGGCGCTTCGCTTCCCCGATCCTCCCTGCCCCCCGCGAAGCCGCCGTCGAAGCGCCCGTCAGAACCGGTAGCCCAACTGCCCGTAGAAGGTGGTGGTGGTGAAGTTGGTGTCGTAGCGGGAGGCGTAGATCGAATCGACGTCCAGGAACTCCTCCTGCGAGTAGCTGAAGGAAAGAGTTCCGTAGAGGTGCTTGGTCAGCCAGAAGGCGCCGGAGGCCTCGTAGATCCACTGGCTCATCTCGTTGGCGCTCCCCGACTCCTGCTGCTGGTTGGTCAGCCGGGTGACGGTGAGGGTGGCGTCGGCCCGATCCAGCGCCAGCCCCACGCTGCCGGTGTAGACCTGCACGTCGGAGGTGAACCACTCGAGGTTGGCGTACCGAACGTCCCAGGTGGTGTTGTAGAAGTTGTAGGCCCGGGCGCCGACGTAATACTGGTTGGCGTTCCTCCCGTCATGCTCCCGCCAGCGGTTGTCGAACCCGCCGTAGAGGCCGACGACCTTTATGGGGCGAACCTCCACACGAAGCCGCGACACCGAGTAGCGCTCTTCGGTGTAGCTCTCCTCACCGACGGCCTCCTCGATGGAAAGCTCCCGGTTGATGGCCATGAAGTCGTTGTAGGTGGCGGAGAGCGAGAGCCACTCCTTCGGGCGGGCGGTGAAGTGGAGCAGGGTGTTGCTGGCGAACCATTTGTTGACCCCGCCGTGATCGTTGGGGTCTTCGGCGTCGAAATCGTGGTCGGCGTCCATGCTGGCCATCAGATGCCACCACTGGGTGGCCGGCATGACATAGAGGGCGGCGTTGGCCCGTTCCCTGTCCGTGGCCCCCTTGAAGTTGTCGATGGCGTAACCGAGGGAGCCCCCCACCAGGTCGGTCTTGGAGAAGGCGTAGACGCCGTAGGTGGTGAAGTCGGGGTTGACGGCGTCGGTGAAGGGGTCGGGGCGCAAGCCCCCGAAGAGCCCCACGCCGGTGTATTTGGTGAGCCAGATCTTGGCGTCGGCGCCATCGACCCCTTGGGTGACGAACTCCTCCATGAAGCTGCGCCCCAGCGTCAGATCGACGGTGTCGGCGATTTTCCTGATCTTGACGTTGGCCATCAGCAGCCGGTTGGCGGGAATCTTGCTGTTCCAGTCCCGCCCGTGGGCGATCCGGTAACGGCCATCGACGTTGAGCTCGACGTCGTCCCGCCCGAACAGCCGCTCGCTGACCAGCCGGTAGTAGATATGGGAGATGGACAGATCCCGGTTCCCCTGGTCGCTGGAATCGTTGACCCAGAGCCCGCCGTAGGCGATCCGGCCGTGCAGGGCGTCGGCGGCGGTCTCCTTTCGCGCCTCATAGGCCGACTCCATCTCGTCGGCGGCGTGGGCCGGGGTGGCCAGCGCCGCGCACAACAGCGCCCCCCCCAGCAGGAGCCGAACCGGCTTCACGAACCGCATCCCGTTCATCGGACCCTCCCGCTTTTCACCGGCGAGAAGCCGACGGTGCTGTGGCAGAGGGAGCAGTCGGTGGGCCATCCGGCCGGGTGGGCCCGCAGGTAGTTGGCCTGGTGGCAGGAGAAGCAGTCCCGCTCCACCGAGGCGCCGGGGAACCGGGGGGCGTACTGGTTCGAACCGGAGGTCACGTGGCAACTTGCGCATTCGCGCTGGATGACGGCGTGGGTTCCGGTGAAGGTCATGGTCTTGTGGGCGAACTGCTTGGCCGGAGCGAAGTTGTAGACCGAGTGGCAGCTCTCGCAATCGAGCTGGCTGTGGCTGTGGAAGGCCGCCCCCCGTCCGTAGTCCTTCAGATGGCAGGAGAGGCACTGGCTGTCGAGGGTCCGGTAGTAGCGGCCGACGTGGCACGCCCGGCAGTCGGCGAAGCGGTGTCCCCCCTCCAGCCGGAAGCCGGTCATGGCGTGGACGAACTGGGTCGGATCCCAGTTGCTCTCGGTATGGCAGTCGCCGCAGAGCCGCCCGAACTGGTTCAGGTGGGGGTCGGTGTGGCACTGGGAGCAGTCGGGCGAAAGCCCCGAGAAGTCGCCGTTCCCCTTCTTGTGGCAGTCGACGCAGATCAGTTGCTTGTGCGTCCCCTTGAGCGGGAAGGCGGTGTTGTCGTGGGCGGCGGGGATGGGGCTCCAGCTAGCGGCGCTGTGGCAGTTGGCGCACTTCTCGCCGTAACTCCCCTTGTGTTTGTCGTCCCTCTTGTGGCAACCGAGGCAGTCGACCGGCAACGGCTTCCACTTCGCCTTCCCGTCGCTCCCCTTCACGTGGCACTTGGCGCAGTCGGTCAACCGGTGCTTGCCGGTGAGGCGGAAGTGAGTGTCGAGCCCGTGGTCGAAGGTGGCGGACATGTCCTTCCACCCGGCGACCACATGGCACTCGGCGCACTCTTTCTTCCCGAAGAGCCCCTTGTGCTCGTCGGCGTGGCACCCCTTGGCGGCGCAGCTTTTCGTGTCGATGGGGCGGTAGAGTATCCGCCGCTCCCGCTCGCCGTCATAGGCGGTCACGGCGCCGTCGGGGGTCGGCTTGTGGCACTTGGCGCACTTGACCTGCTGGTGCTTGCCGTGAAGCTTGTAGGGGGACCGGTCGTGGACGAAGGTGGTCGGCTCCCATCCCTTTTCGGTGTGGCACTCGGCGCAATCCTTCCCGGCGAACTGGGCGCCGTGGATGGCGCCCCGCTTCTCGACGTCATGGCACCCGGCGTTGTCGCACCGACGGCTGTCCAGCGGCCGCCAGATCACCCTCCCCCCCTTGTCGGCCCGGTGGCAGGCGTCGCATCTCTCGGTGGCGTGCTTGCCCAACAGCTTGAAGCCGGTGTAGCGGGGGTCGTCATGCTTGAAGGTGGCCGGTTTCCATCCCTGCTCGGTATGGCATTTCTCGCACGGCTCCCCCTTGAACTGGTCGCCGTGGGTCGCGCCGCTCTTGCTGGCGGGGGAATGGCACCCGGAGGCGGCGCACGGCTCTTTGGGCAGGCCGGTGTAGCCGATGACCGGCTTTCCACCGTCGTAGGGCGCCATCTTGCCGGTGGGGCGGTGGCACTTGTCGCAGGGGGTGTCGGCGTGTTTCCCCTTCAGCCGCCAGACCTTGTAGCGGTCGCCGTTGTGGGAGAAGGTCTCGTCCTTCCATCCCTTTTCGGTGTGGCACTGGTCGCACCCCCGTCCGCCGAACTGGGCGCCGTGGATTCCGGCGCCGTTTCGGGCCGCGCCGTGGCAGGCGGCCTCCTCGGCGCACGATTTGTATGCGGCGACCTTGAAGTTCCCGCTCTTGTCGGCGCCGACGTGGCAGGAGAAACATTTGGCGGTGGCGTGCTTGCCGGTCAGCCGGTATTTGGCGGTGTCGTGGTCGAAGTTGGTCAGCTTCTTCCAGTCTTCCGCCGTATGGCACTTCTCGCATTTCTCGCCGAGAGCGCCCTTGTGCTTGTCGTCCTTCTTGTGGCAGGCGACGCAGGTGTCGTACTTCTCCACCTTGAAGAGGGCGCGCTCTTTCGTGTTCCCCTTGTGGCACTTCTGGCAGCCGGTCTTTTCGTGGGCGCCGACCAGCTTGTATTTGCTCTTGGCGTCGTGGTCGAAGGTCACATCCTGCCCGACGAAGGAGCGGGCGTTGGCGTGGCACTCCTGGCACCGGGCGCCCAGGCTCTTTTCGTGGACGTCCTTGTGGCAGGAGACGCAGTCCGCCGAGAGGCCGAGGTAGGTGGAATTCCCCTTTTCTGTCTTCTTGTCATGGCACTTGTCGCACTTGGCGGTGGCGTGTTTGTCGGCCAGCGCGAAATCGACCAGCCGGTGGTCGAAGGCGTCCTTCCGGCCGCCGGGCCAACTGCCGACCACCATGTCGAAGGACTTCCCCTTGTGGTCCTTGTGGCATTCGACGCACTTCTTGTTCCGAACGGTCAGGTGGCCGTGGTATCCCTTGACGTAATTGACCGACACGCGGATCTGCTTGTGGCAGTCGAGGCATTTCTCCTCGTTCACCCCCCCTTGCAGGTCGTGACACTCCACACAGCGGGTGATAGAGTCGAACTCCCCGTGGGATTTGGCCAGATCGCCGGGAGAGACCAGACGGCCAAAACCGAGCCCGATGTCTTGGGCGAGAGCGGCGGCGGGGACCACGATGGCCAGCACGAGGCCAAGCCAGAGCGTACGGCGAAGGAACGGCTTGAACACCGGCATGTCTCGTAAAAGGGAAGGGGCGCATTAGGGCGGAACCGTGGCTTAAATTAGTATGCCCTCCCCCCTTTGTCAAAAGGATTTCACCGGAGTATCCTCGATCCCATGAGTCACGAGCAGCCCCGACGCATCCCCCCCGCCGCCGACGCCCGGCAGGGGGCCGGACGCCTTTTGACCGTCGGCTTCGACGGAACCCGCTACGACCGCCGGATCGCCCGGATGTTCGACGAACTTGCCCCCGCCGGGGTGATCCTCTTCTCCCGCAACATCGAAAGCGCCGACCAGACCCGGCGGCTCATCGCCGACCTGAAGAAACTCAACGAAGACCGGTACGCAGGGCGCCCCCTCTTCGTCGCCGTCGATCAGGAGGGGGGGCGGGTGGCCCGCCTCTCCGCCGACCAGCCCAAATGGCCCACCGCCCGGAGCTTGGGCGCCGACGGCTCCGCCGAACAGGTGGAAGAGATTCACCGGCAGATCGGGCGAACGGTGCGCAACCTCGGGTTCAACGTCGACTTCGCCCCGGTTCTCGACCTCGACACCAATCCCGACAGCCCGGTCATCGGCGACCGCTCCTTCTCCGCCGACCCGGAGAAAGCGGCGCGGCTCGGGCGGGCCGCCATCCGGGGGTTGCAGGGAGAGGGGGTGCTGGCCTGCGGGAAACATTTCCCCGGCCACGGCGACACCCGGCTCGACTCCCACCTCGACCTGCCGGAGGACACCCGCCCCGCCGGACGGTTCCGGGACGCCGAATTGGTTCCGTTCATCGCCGCCATAGAAGAAGAGGTGGCCATGATCATGACCGCCCATGTCATCTATCCCGCCTTCGACCCGAAACGCCCCGGCACCCTGTCGCCGTACGTCGTCACCGACCTGTTGCGCCACGAACTGCGGTTCAACGGGGTCATCGTAGGAGACGACATGGACATGAAAGCCATCGCCGGGCGGTGGGGAGACGCCGAGGCGACCCTCATGGCGGTGGAGGCCGGGTGCGACCAGTTGCTGGTCTGCCACGAGACCCCCCGGCGGGAGGTGGTTCACCGGGCGCTGATGGAGGCCATCGAGAGCGGCGCCATCGGCGACGTCCGATTCGCCGCCTCCTCCGCCCGGATCGACGCGGCGCTGGCGATGGCGGCCCACTGCCGCATGGACGAAGGGGTGGGAGCGTAACCCCCTTGACCGGTCGCGCCCATAGCGGGCGAAGACCGCGACTCTTTTTGAAAGAGTGAGGCGAACAAAAATGACCATCGAAGAGCTGTTGCGGGAGTACCGGATCGAAGGAGACGACCTGCGCCGCATCCGGGAGGTGGGGGCGTTCCTTGAAGGGAGGCTCGACGAGCTGGCCGATTTCCACTATTCCCTCCTGCTCGACAAGCCGGAGCTGAAAGCGTTCTTCCCCAACGAGGCGACCATGAAACGGGCCCGGACCGCTTTCCTCGACTGGTCCGAAGACCTTCTCCGGGGGGAATACAACAACGCCTACTTCCTGAAAATCAACCGGATCGGCGCAACCCATGTCCGGATCGGCCTGCCGGCGCATCATGTGAACGTCCAGATGAGCCACGTCCGCTCCTACCTCGCCGACGTGGCGGCCCGCCGGTGGGAGGGGAACACCCACGAAGCGGCCATGGCGGTGGCGTCGCTGAACAAGGCGCTCGACCTGAACCTCGACCTGATGACCCGCTCCTACCGGGAGGAGGAGCTGCGGGTCAATTTCCTCTCGCACCGGATCGACACCTGGATCATGCGGACGGCCCGCTGGTTCGTGGACGGGTTCAACATGGCGCTGGTCTTCGGGCTGGTGGTCATCGGGGTGATGGCGCTGGGGCTGTCGGCGGACGAGGTGATACACCTTGCCGACCACCGCGATCTGGAGCGGGGCGCCATCGGGGCGCTGTCGACGATCCTGATCCTCTGGGTGGTCATCGAACTGCTGGACACCCAGATCCGCCACATGAAGGGGCGGGCTTTCGCCATCAAGGTGTTCGTCTCGGTGGCGCTGGTGGCGGAGTTGCGCCGGGTGCTGATCGCCTCCATCGAGCATACCGACCGGTGGGAGACGGCCATTCTGGCGGGAACCATCCTGACGCTGGGGGTGGTCTACTATCTGATCTCCAAGATCGACCGCCCCTGACCGGGCTTTATCGCTTCCAAATCAAAGCGTTTCTGCCCCCCCTGGAACGTTGACAGGGGGGGACGAATATTGCTAATCTTTTCGAACCCTTGCCGCATGGGTAGACCGCCACGGTTCTAAAGTGTAATCCGTCATCCCCCATCGGCATACATCAAGCTATTTCGGGGAGCCTGCCGCATGGAATTCACGATCGAACGGGACGAGTTCTATAAAGGGCTGCAACGGGCCCAGGGTATCGCCTCCCCCAAAGGCTCCATCCCCATTCTGGCCAACGTCCTGATCGACGCCGACGGGGGCAAGGTCACCCTTTTCGCCACGAACCTGGACATCGGCCTGAAGGGCTCTTACGACGCCACGGTGGCCACGTCGGGCCGGGTGACGGTGGGGGCCAAAAAACTGCACGATATCGTCCGGGAGCTTCCGTCGGGGCCGATCCAACTCCGGGCGGAGGACGACCGGCTCCGGGTCTCGGCGGGGAAGTCCCGTTTCAATCTGGCCACGGAACCGGCGGACCAGTTCCCTTCGTTCCCCGAATATGACGAGTCGAACCTGATCACGCTCGAAGGGGGAATGGTCAACGAGATGATCCGGAAGACCGGCTACGCCATCTCGCAGGACGAAACCCGCCTGACACTCAACGGGGCATTCTTCGAGGTGGCGCCGGACAAGGTCCGGATGGTGGCCACCGACGGACACCGGCTGGCCTATATCCACCGGGAGGGGGCCTTCGGCGTGAAGACGCCGGTGAAGGCGATCATCGCAAGAAAGGCGATCGGGGAGCTGTCGAAATTGGCGGGAGAGTCGGAGGAGGGGCTTTCGTTCCTGCTCCACGACAACCATGTGATGTTCCGCCGGGGGAGCCTGACGCTGGTGGTCCGTCTCATCGAGGGGGCGTTCCCGAACTACGAGCAGGTGATCCCGAAGAACCACCAGAAAGAAGCCCGCATCCCGAAGGATACGTTCCTGCGGGCGTTGCGCCGGGTGGCGACGCTGGCGGACGAGAAGTCGCACATGGTCCGGCTGACGTTCGGGGACAACAGCCTGACGCTGGCCAGCGAGGGGGGAGAGGTCGGCGAGGCGCGGGACGAAATCGACATCGCCTACACGGGGGACGAGATGGTCATCGGCCTGAACGCCCTCTATGTGATGGATCTCCTCGGAGCCATCGACGACGATACGGTCCGGTTCAAGATGCAGGATTCGCTCTCGCCGGTGCTGGCGCTGGCGATGGAGGATGAGGGGCAGATGTGTATCGTGATGCCCATGCGCCTCTGACCCCGACGCGGGGTCTGCGCGAGGGGCTCCGCCGTTATCGCTTCGATGACGGCGTCATTGCCGCCTCTACCCTTATGGATGCAACAGCCGCGTATCAGTGTCTGGCCGGAATACACCCCCAAGGCGGGGGCGATACCGGGGGCTCTCCCGACGACGTTGCCCCCTACCAACATTCCTAAAGGAGGCGTCATGCGTCGTTCGCTTCTGATCGTCGCCCTGATCGGGGCGTTTCCCCTCACCGCTTTGGCGGAAGAGACGGTGGTCGTCCAGAAATCGGTCCCCTACGCAACCGGGAGCGCCGTCCGGGAGGCGATCCGGACCGACTGCGATCTGCAGGCGAAGCTGGCGACCTACCTGAAGGATTTCGCCGAAGAGAACGGATACACCGTCGTCGCCGTCGATACCTTCCCCGAAGGGGATGCGCGCCCCCAACTGGAACTGGTCATCACCGACGCCATCGGTGGGGGGGGCGGGGCCTGGTCGGGGCCAAAAACGGTCTTCATCGAGGGGAAATACCGGGTAGAGGGTAAGGTGAAGGCGACCTTCTCCGGCCACCGGAGTTCGGGGGGCGGGTTCATGGCCGGATACAAGGGGACCTGCTCCATTCTGGGCCGTTGCGTCAAGGCGCTGGGGAAGGATGTGGCAGACTGGCTCAAAAACCCCGAAAAACCGGAGCGTCTGGGGGAATGACCCTCTCTTCACCCCTCCCCGCCGGACCGGACAACTGGCCATCGCGTTGGTCGTCCCTTGCGGTATCATGGAGGCAGGTAGAGGAGCGTTCTCATGTCACCTTCGGCGGCCCCGTCCATGGAGCTTGATTCGCACGCGAACATCTCCCGCATGCGCTATGTGCATGAGGTGGAGGGGTGGGCCATGGAGATGCTGACGACGTTGCGGGATGTCCCCGATGGGGCGGACAAAAGCGCTCTCATGCGGCAGATCGACCGGCTCAAGGACGCCCGCCGGGTCCGGCTGGGGCAGTTGCCCGCCTATGTCGGCGGCCTTGCCATCCTGAGCCACAAAATGGCCGGGTTGCTGCGGGGGGACGCTTTCGACCGGGGCTACCGGAAAGAGAGCGTGGTCGCCATGCTGAAATCGCAGACGATACGCCGCCTGTTCGACAGCGATCCGACCCAGATGACGGTACTGGCGGAGTTCCTCGCCGTCGACCACGCCCTGCCGGGCGGGCCCGGCGACAAGAACGCCAAAAAGCGCTGATCCGCACGGGTTTTCTCTTCCCTCCTCTCTCCCCTCCCTTCCGCGTATACCCCTTTTCGCAGGGGCGGCTCCGCCCCGACAGCCGTAAGACTGCCGTTCAACGCGCTCCAGGCGCCGTTCACCGAAAAGCCCCCCCGATTCGGACATCTGTCCCCCGGTTCCGCCAGAAAGGGGCGTTATATTAGCCCTGACCCCAAAGGACTGGGCAAACCCGCCCCACCGGGCTAGCGGAGAGGAGAGAGAATGAAACCGATCGAGCAGACGCAGGCAGGAGGGGGAACCCGCGTCCACCGCGCCATCCCCTCCGCTCCCCGACGGCGGCGCCGACAGGGGGGCTTCACCCTCATCGAAGTTCTCGTGTCGCTGGTGGTCATCTCCGTCGGCATTCTCGGCGTCACCGCCATGCAGACCGCCTCGCTTTCCAGCGGCGTCCTGACCCGGACGCTCGACTCCTGCTCCGCCCTGGCCAGCGACGCCCTGGACCGGATTTACACCAACCATTCCAGTTGGGCCGACTACGTCGGCGGCGCCATGGGAGGGGTCTTCCGGGTCTCCCCCGCCGAAGGGAACAATCCCCCCGGCGGCGCGGCGCTCAACGACTATAACGACCTCTACCAGAGCATGGTCGACATGCAGCTGTCCGACGCCGCCCTCGAAGTCACCTTCGACACCGACGTCCCGCTGACCGGGCTCAACACCGTCACCGCAACCCTTTACTGGGACCACAGGGGAGACAACAAGCAATGCGTCGTCCAGAGCGTCATGCCCCGCTGACCCGGGGTCAAGCGGGCTTCACCCTCATCGAGCTGCTGATCGTCCTCGGCATCGCCACGTTCATCATGGCCGGGATGGTGGGGCTCTTCCGGAGCAACCGGACCGCCTTCACCCTGCTCGACCAGATGCGGATTCTCGAAGAGAACGGCCGCGTGGCCGCCGACTACATGTCCCGCGAGCTGCGCCCCGCCAAGCTGACCTCGCTGATCGCGCTCGACAACGCCGACGCCACCGAGTACCCGACCGCCCAGGCGTCGCTGGGCGCCAAGGCGGGGACCGACATCATCCGCCTCTTCGACTCGGTGCTGCTCATCGACCCGATCTACATCCAGCCGGGCGACTTCAACGCCAACGCCGCCAACGTCAAGTTCATGGAAACCTACATGACCGGATTCCCCGGCTACGATCCGGCCATGTCGCAAAACGAGCTTTCGAACATGCTGGCCCAGTACACCGCCCTCATCTACAACTGCGGCTCCAGCCCCCCCCACGCCCGGACGACCGGCGGCGGGCACTGCACCCAGAACATCACCAGCGGCGGCGACATCGGCGGAGGGGACACCCAGATCGTCTACAACCGCGGCGTCAACACCGACAACGCCAACCGCCCCCACGATTGCAGCGGCGGGCAGGACGGCTCGGTGGCCATCGACGCCGCCGCCTCGGTCTGCATCTCCATCGGGCACGAGTACTACTACTACGTCCGGTCCGACGATCCGGGCGACGCCTCCGCCGCCCAGACCCCCCAGTTGGTCCGCTACATCCTCGGCTCCGGCAATCACGAAGTGGTGGCCAACAACGTGGAGGATATGCAGATCGAATACGGGCTCGACACCGACGCCACCCCCGACGGGGTCATCGACATCTGGATGCCCGGCTCCCCCGACCCGGCCGTCATGGCGCCCGAAGACATCCTCGCCGTCCGGGTCAGCTACCTGATGGTCACCGAGACCGACGACACCGACAAGCTGGCCGAGGCGCCCATCACCCTCTCCAACTCCACCATCGACACCATCGGGGTCGCCGACCAGAAGCGGCGCCGGGTCATCACCCGGACCACCCGGATGCGGAATCCTTCGTAAGCGAGGCGCCATCATGAAAAACAGACCGTCGTCCACCCGCGCGATCCGGCGTCCCCTGCGGGGCCGCCGCGGCGCCGTGCTGGTCATGTCGCTACTGCTCCTGGCGATGATCACCATCCTGGGGGTCTACGCCGCCACCCGCACCGCCGTGGAGGAAAAAGTGGCCGGCGCCAACGCCTCCTACACCAGCGTCTTCTACATGTCCGAAGCGGCCCTCTCCCACGCCCGGAAGATGCTGACCGACGCCTACATCGAAGACACCTACAACCAGCAGGCGGCCAACAACGCCACCATCTCCCCCAACTGGAGCTTCGCCCTCGACGGCTCCCTCTACCCCCCCGCCGCCGCCAACATCTACTGCTCCACCGGCTGCACCGACTCCGCCGGACTGGTGGTCGGCGCCTGGATCGACGGAGGGGTCACCGTCGTCGACCAGACCAAGACGGTCAACAGCATCGACTACACCTACACCGTCACCCTCTACGACAACAACGACGCCGGGGCGCAGGACGTGAAGGGAAACACCTGCCCCGCCGTGGTCGCCCCGGCCACCGACGCCACCTCCGACTGCGACGGGGTCGTCATCGTCCGGGCCACCGCCCGGGCGTGGCAGGGGGGAACCCTGCTGGCCGAGTCGATCCAGGAAGAGTCGATGGG
Source organism: Nitrospinota bacterium (assembly GCA_015229165.1). GTDB lineage: Bacteria > Nitrospinota_A > UBA7883 > UBA7883 > JADGGD01 > JADGCD01. Next base: position 14,367 of record JADGCD010000020.1, read on the forward strand.
AACCACCCTCACCAATGTCACTCCCATCAACGACACCACCGGCGGCGAGGGGGGAAAAGTGGGCAAAACCAGCACATCCGATGACACCGGCGAGGTCGACATGACCGGCGGCGGGCAGGTCATGTAATGAAACAAGGAGAGAGAACCATGAACCGGCGTATCGAACGAGCGAGCCGTTTTGCCTTGACGGCGGCCCTGACCCTGCTGGCCATACTGGCCGGGGACGCGGCGTTGCGCATCGACCGGGAGGCCTGCGCCCAGGTGGCCACCGGCTGCGCCGTGGGGGGCGAGTTCAACACTCCCCCAGGGGGCTTCGATCCGGGCGCCTTTGACTTCAACAGCGCCTCCGTCGACACCAACGGCTACATCCAGCTCGACACCGGCGCGACCGCGCTGGACCCGAACAACATCGTCATCCCCTTCGAGCAGGACGTCTACACCACCTTCCTGCTGGAGGGCGCCGGCTACGTCTCCTCCATCGGATGGTTCGTCCGGGGAGAGGCCGAAGCCAAGCTCGGCTACACCCTCAACGCCCCGCTCAACTTCAACTCCCTCACCGCCGCCGGGGTCAAGATCAACTACCTCTTCCGCTCGGTGGAAGACCAGATCGCCGGTTGCTGCGACGGCGGCGACGGCATCCTGAACAAGTACTACAGCGCCACGGACGCCTACCTGGGCGCCTATCCCGGCGCCAACGAGGGGAACCTGACCACCTGGGGCTTCACCGTCGACAGTTCGGCGGTCGCCGGCTTCGTGGCGGCCAACGCCGTCGATCCCCGCGACATGAAGAAGTACATGGCCAAGTTCGCCGCCAACACCGAGATCATCTACTTCCTCCACCCCAACGACAACATCGCATCCACCTGGTACTCCAAGACCGCGCTCAACAGCGACGTGTGGGATCCGGCGGCGGCCACCAAGCGAAACGCCAAGCTGATCTTCAACCTGGCCATCGCCTCCCCCGAGCAGGGGGGGCCCGCCACCGTCTACAACACCACGGTGGTCCCCAATACCGCCACGCAAGGGTTTATCCCCATCGCCGCGCGGGACCGCCTCGGCAACCCCGACAGCAAGGCCGCCTACCCGGCCAACGGCTATTTCGACATCCAGATGAGCGGGACCCAGAGCATGCAGATGACCCGCTACGCCCATTACAGCCACTTCATGCTTGCCACCCCCCCCGACGATCCGTTCAAATGGATTCTGGGGGTCGAAGACCTTGCCGGGGGCGGCGACGCCGACTTCAACGACATGATGATCCTGATCCACCGGAAGACCGGCGGCACCGCCCAGTTGAACGCCGCCAACACCCTCTCCCCGGCCGATCCGAACGCCTACATCACGTCGGCCACCGTCAACGTGCAGGACTTCATGCCCTGCGACGGCATGACCTCGATCCGCTACTACCTCTCGGTGAACAACGGGGTCGATTGGGTCGAGATCACCGACTGGACCGTCATCCAGAGCCCCGCCCAGGGGGGCGCCACCGTCACCGACTGGACCTTCGGAACCCCCGCCACCACCTACCGGGAAGCGACCGTCAACTTCATGGAGCTGGGGCTCGTCGGACGGGAGCTGACCTGGAAGGCCGAGCTGGTCTCGCAACTGGAGACCTGCATCCCGAAAATCTACTCCTTCAACCTCGCCTACGCCGCGGCGGTGAACACCGAGTTCTCCCGCTCCGCGCCGGTGGCGCTGGGGAACGTCCTCTACAACTCCTCTTTCGAGACCCCGGCCGCCGGATGGATCGACAAGGACCTGCGCGGACACCTGCGCAGCGTCGAGATCTACGACCCCGAGACCGCCCGGGACGCCGCCGTGGGGCTCTCCAACATCACCAACTGGGACGCCGGACTGGTCATGTCCACCCGGGCGCCCTCTTCCCGGATCGTGAAGACCCCCTCGGTCTCCATCACCTCGGTGGCCAACGAGCTGGTCGGCACCGGCGACGGGGTGACCAAGACCTTCACCAAGACGCTGGCCAGCCACCCGATCGTCCATTCGACGGTAAGCGTCACCGACGGGACCGAAATCTTCTGGGACAAGCACACGTCGGACATGGAGGGGTCTCTGACCGGGACCGGGACCATCGACCGGTATAGCGGCGCCCTCACGCTGACCTTCAACACAGCGCCCTCCGCCGGGACACAGGTCCGGGCCAGCTATACGGCCTACTCCGTGGCGGCGGCCCTTGCCAACTTCAGCGCGGCGACCAACACCCAGCTGGCGCTCGACAGCAGCCAGGTGACCGACAGCACCGGCACCCACTACACCTACGACTTCAACGGCGACAACACCTTCACCGCCGCCGACGGAACCTGGCTCAAGAACTGGGTCGTCGGCTATCGGGACGGGGCGGGCATCGCCCGTCAGTGGCCCATGCCGGCCATCGACCACTCCACCCCGGCCTACGCCGGGGCGCCCGGAATCCCGTCGTGGTACTTCGGCGTCGACGTGACCGCCGATCAGCGGACGTCGTGGGATCTCTTCCGGTGCGAACAGCGGCGACGCCCCACCAAGGTCTACGTCGGCTCGCAGATGGGGATGCTCCACTCCTTCTACGCCGGGGAGTACCGACCCTACTACGTCGACCCGTCGGTTTTCTCGACGGCGGCCACCTGCACCTCCGGCAACATCGCCACCTACAAGTCGGCGGTGAACACCAAGACCATGACCGATCCGATCAGCGGCGCCACGGTGCCGATCTACCCCGGCCCCTCCGGCGGCAAGCAGATCGTCATCAACAAGGGCTACTACGCCTGGGAGAGCCGCGCGGGCGCGTCGCTGGCCACCCCCAACTACGGAACCGGGGCGGAGGACTGGGCCACCATTCCCACCGACCAGTTGCCCAAACTGAAGAACAACTACACCGGCGGTGAGGACCACGCCAGCGTCGACGCATCGCCGACGGTGGCCTACGTCCAGTTCGCCG
>JADGCD010000207.1 GCA_015229165.1 Nitrospinota bacterium
CTCTCCATCGACACCGAGAAGAAGCGGATCAGCCTCGGCATGAAGCAGATCCAGGAAAACCCGTGGGACCGGATCGACGAGAAGTACCCCGTGGGCGCCATCGTCGAGGGGCGCGTGCGGAACCTGGCCGACTTCGGCGCCTTCGTGGAGCTGGAGGAAGGGGTCGACGGGCTGATCCACATCTCCGACATGAGCTGGACCGCCAAGATCAAGCATCCGTCGGAAGTGGTGAAGAAACGGGACAAGATCAAGTGCATGGTGCTCGCGGTCGACAAGGACCAGGAGCGCCTGTCGCTGGGCCTCAAGCAGCTGGAGAAGGACCCGTGGGACGGCGTCGAAGCCCGCTACCCGCTGGGCGCCGACATCAAATGCAACGTCACCAAGGTGACCAACTTCGGCGCCTTCGCCGAGTTGGAGGAAGGGGTCGAAGGGCTCATCCACGTCTCCCAGCTCTCCACCTCCCGCGTGGCGAGCCCGCGCAAGGCGGTCCGCGTCGGCCAGGAAGTGACCGCCAAGGTCATCAAGGTCGACGGCCCCAGCCGCAAGATCGGGCTCTCCATCAAGGCGTTCCTTGAGGGGCTCTCCCCCGAAGAGGTCGAGCGCGAGCTGGCCGCCATGGAGGAGTTCGCCGCCCAGGCGGACGACTACTATGACGACGACGAGACCGACGAGGCCGCCGTCGACGCCGAGGGCGACGAAGCCGCGGACGACGAGACCGAAGCGTAAGTTTTCGCCGGGGGGCCCGTTGTGGCCCCCCGGTCTCTTTTTTTTCGGAGCCTGCCATGAGCCGGGACCAACGACCTCGCCACGCGGTCCTCTGGGGGCTGCTCCTTCTCCTTTTCCTTTCTTCTGTTTTTGTCCTCTCCCTTCTTTCCCTGTTCGGCGGGGGAGGTGACGGAGACGGGGCAAAACTGATCTCCCGCTCCTTCTCCTCCGGCGACACCCTCGGGCTGGTCCGCATCGAAGGGGTCATCATCGACGGGACCGACGTCGTCCGCCAGCTCGACGAGTGGGCCGAGGACGAATCGACCCCCGGCGTCCTGATCCGGATCGTCTCCCCCGGCGGCGTGGTCGCCCCGTCGCAGGAGATCTACGACGCGGTCAAACGGCTCGCCGAAAAGAAAAAAGTGGTCTGCTCCTTCGGCCATGTGGCGGCCTCCGGCGGCTACTACATCGGCGCCGCCTGCGAGAAGATCGTCGCCGCCCCCGGCGGCATCACCGGCTCCATCGGCGTCATCATGATGTTCAACACCCTCTACGAGCTGTGGGACAAAATCGGCGTCGGCTCGGTGGTCATCAAGAGCGGCGCCTTCAAGGACACCGGCTCCCCCGACCGCCCCTTCACCGACGAGGACCGGGCGCTGATGCAGGGGATGGTGGACGACATCTACCGCCAGTTCCTTGAGGCGGTGGCCGCCGGAAGGAAAATCACCGTCGAGAAGGCCCGCGAGCTTTCGGCCGGGGGGCGCATCTACTCCGGCGCCCAAGCTCTCGAAGTCGGCCTCGTGGACGAAATGGGGGACCAGCGGCGCGCTGTAAAAATACTCGCCGAGATGGTCGGGTACGAGGGGGAGCCCGATCTGGTGGAGAAAACGAAGCAGGAGGGGCTCTTCGAGCGGCTGATGGAAGAGAAGTTCGAAGTCCTGACCCCCGCCCGGTTCAGCCTTCCGGCGGGCGCCTATTTCCTCTGGGAGCCGGGCGTCTGAGACCGTGGAGAGCCGGGCCCTTTTCTATCTTCTCCTGACCGTCGTCGCCCTCTTCCGGCTCTGGTACGCCGGGACCGTGGAGCTGTCGCTGGACGAAGCCTACTACTGGCTCTGGAGCCGATATCCGTCGCTCTCCTACTTCGACCACCCCCCCATGGTCGCCTGGATGATCTGGCTGACGACCCTCGTCGGTGACGGCGAGCGGTTCGTCCGGCTCCCGGCCATTCTCTGCTCCTTCGGGGCGACGGCGTTTCTCTACGAGCTGGCCGCCGATCTTTTCCACGGCCGGCGGGTCGGCTTCATGACCGGGGCGTTGGCTACCATCCTGCCGATCTACGCCGTGGGCGCCTTTGTCGTCACCCCCGACTCGCCGTTGCTCCTCTTCTGGTGCGGGGCGTTGTGGGCCGGGTGGCGCCTCGTGGACACGCAGAAGCCCCAGTGGTGGTACGTCGTCGGCCTCTTCTTCGGGCTGGCGATGCTCTCCAAGTACACCGCCGCCTTCTTCGCCCCCGCCCTGTTCCTGTTCCTGCTGGCGGCGTCCGGTCAGAGGGCGTGGCTCTTCCGCAAGGAGCCGTGGCTCGGCTTCCTTCTGGGTCTGGTCCTCTTCGCCCCCGTCGTCGTGTGGAACGCGCGACACGACTGGGTCTCCATCGGCTTCCAGTTGACCCACGGTTTCACCCCCCACCAGTGGCGTCCGTTGGCCGACTTCGGCGAGTTCTGGGGCTTGCAGGTCGTTCTCTACGGGGTGATCCTCTTCGGTTACCTGATGGAGAGAACCACCGCCTCGACGTTGTCGCCGACGGCCACCAGCTTGTTCGGATGGCGGATGTTCTTGTTCCAGGTCATCTCGGAGATGTGGACCAGCCCTTCGATCCCTTCCTGCAGCTCCACGAACGCGCCGTAGTCGGCGATGGAGACGACCCGTCCGGTGACCCGGGTGGCGGGGGGGAAGGCGGAGGCGGCGTTGACCCACGGATCGGGGGTGGTCTGCTTGAGGCCGAGCGAGACCCGTTCGGTGTCGCGGTCGAACTTGAGGACCATGACCTTGACGTTGTCGCCGATGCCGAACATTTCGGAGGGGTGGTTGACCCGGCCCCAGCTCATGTCGGTGATGTGCAGCAGGCCGTCGATGCCGCCCAGGTCGATAAACGCGCCGTAATCGGTGATGTTCTTGACGATGCCGTCGACGATCTTGCCCTCCTGGAGCGTGGCCAGCGCCTGCTCCTTGGAGACTTTTCTCTCCTGTTCAAGCAAGACACGGCGAGACAACACGATATTGCCCCGCTTCTTGTTCATCTTGATGATCTTGAAGTTAAGCTTCTCGCCGATCAGCTTCTCAAGATACTTGATGGGGCGCAGATCGACCTGCGAGCCGGGGAGGAACGCCTTGAGGCCGATGTCGACCGACAGGCCCCCCTTGATCTTGTTGAGGACGATGCCTTCGACGGTCTCGTCGGCGTCGAACTTCTCGGCCATCTTGTCCCAGACCCGGATCTTGTTGGCCCGGTCCTTGGACAGCACCAGCGCGCCGTCGTTGTCCTCCATGGCCTCCAGCAGCACTTCGACCTCGTCGCCGACCTTGATGGTCGCCGCCTGGGCGCCGAACTCGTGCAGGGGCACGGTCCCTTCGCTCTTGAAGCCGACGTCGATGACCACGGCGTCGTTGGTCTTGGCCACCACGGTCCCGATGACCAGGGCGCCTTCCTTGTACGACTCGCCCACTTCGTCGAGCATCGTCGCGAACTCGGAGGAGCGCTCGGCCGCCTCCTGTCCGGCGGCGACGGCCGCGTCGACGAAGTCTTCCCGCGTTACACGCTTGATAACACCCATCTGTCGGGCGTGCAGGTGGTGGAGACCCCCT
>JADGCD010000208.1 GCA_015229165.1 Nitrospinota bacterium
TGGCCGCCTCCATCACCCCCGGTCCCCCGCCGGTCAGGACCGAAATCCCCGCCTCGGCCAGCTTGCGCCCCAGCGACTCGGCCATGGAATAGTAGCGGTCGCCCGCCTTCATCTGCGCCGACCCGAAGACCGACACCATCGGATCCTGCCGCGACAGAAGGTCGAACCCCTCCACGAATTCGGCCATGATCCGGAACAGGCGCCACGAGTCCCCGGCCTGCATGTCGTCAATGAGAAACTGGAACTTGCGGGTGATCTCGCCGTTGATGTCTTCGAGTTCGCTCATGCTTTTCTTTCGAACGATGGGTTATCCCGGTCCCGGGGCAATGATGCTACCATGATACCTTCCACCCCGAACTTCGTCATCAAGAGAGGATGCGCCATGAGGGAGATTCTCGGAATCGACGAGCAGGGTCTGGCCGACGCGTTTGTCGAGCTGGTCCGCCTCGTCTCGTCCCGGCTGCCCGACGATGTCGTCGCCGCCCTGAAAAAATACCGCGACCTCGAAGAGCCCGGATCGCGGGCCCAGCGGACCATGGACACCCTGCTGGTGAACGCCGCCAAGGCCGAAGACGGCTCCCGCCCCATCTGTCAGGACACCGGCACCGTCACCTTCGACATCTACTACCCCTTCGGCCTGCGGGAATCGGCCATGAAAGCCGCCATTGAAAAGGCGATCGTCGTCGCCACCGGCCACCACTACCTGCGTCCCAACGTGGTTGACACCCTGACCGGCGATTCGCTGGAGGACAACCTGGGCAAGGGGCATCCGTCGCTCAAGTTTCACCAGACCGACGGTGGAGAGTTCAAGGTCGTCGCCGTCCTGAAAGGGGGGGGGTGCGAGAACGTCGGCGCCCAGTACACCCTGCCGAACACGCCGCTGAAAGCGGGACGGGATCTGAACGGGGTCAAGAAGGTCGTTCTCGACGCTGTGGTGAAAGCCTCCGGCAAGGGATGCGCCCCCGGCGCGCTGGGGATCGGCATCGGCGGCGACCGGGCCACCAGCTACCTGAAGTCGAAAGAGATGCTCCACCGCGACCTGGCCGACACCACTCCCAATCCCGATCTGGCCGAACTGGAGGACTGGGTCGTAGAGAAGGCGAACTCGCTTGGCATCGGGCCGATGGGGTTCGGCGGACGGACCACCCTCTTCGGCGCCAAGGCCGGGGTGGTGGACCGGATACCCGCCTCCTATTACGTCGCCGTGACCTACATGTGCTGGGCCTACCGGCGCCGTTCCATGACCATCAAAAAGGGGGAGGTGACCTATGCGTAAGATCAACCTGCCGGTCTCCGAAGCCGAGATCCGGACCCTGAAGGTGGGGGACGAGGTCCTGCTGACCGGGGTCATGGTGACCGCCCGCGACCGGGCCCACAAATACATGGTCGAGGAGCGTCCCGACGACATCCGTCCCATGCTGGAGGGGACCGTCATCTACCACTGCGGCCCGGTCATGGCGCAGGACGCCGCCGGGGTCTGGTCGGTGGTGGCGGCCGGGCCGACCACGTCGATCCGGGAGGAGCCGTACCAGGCCGACGTGCTGGCCGAATACAAGGTGCGCGGCGTCATCGGCAAGGGGGGAATGGGAAAAAAGACCCTCGACGGACTGAAAGCCACGGGCGCGGTCTACTTCCACGCCATCGGCGGCGCCTCGCAGGTGCTGGCGGAGCGGGTCGTCCGGGTGCCGGGGGTCCACAAACTGAAGGAATTCGGCGTGCCGGAGGCTTTCTGGCAGTTCGAAGTGGTCGACTTTCCCGTGGTGGTGACCATGGATTCCCACGGGGGATCGCTGCACGAGGTGGTCGATGGCGAAGCCGCCCGCCGCTTCAACGACATTCTGGCCGGGATGTGACCGGGTCGGGGGAGGGGCGTTTTCGCTCCTCCCCGTCTTTCATCCCATGAGGGGGAGGACGATCCTGACCGTGGTTCCCCGGTCCAGCCCTTCGCTTTCCACCTCGATGAGTCCGCCGTGGACCTCCACCACCAGCCGGGCCACCGTCAGCCCCAGCCCCAACCCCCCCCCGCAAAACTTGTATTTTCCCGACGAGTGGTGAAGCTTCTCCTCCAGCGAGAAGAAGGGCTCGAAGACCATGTTCACGCTCTCCGGCGGGATTCCCTTCCCCTGGTCCCGGACTTCGACCACCGCCTGGTTCTCCCGGACCGACAGGGTCACCGTCACCGGCGATCCGTCGCGGCTGTACTTGATGGCGTTGGAGAGGGTCTCCTCCACCGCCATGTTCAGCAGGTAGTAGTCCCCCAGTACCTTCAACTCCCCCTCCGGCGCCAGCGCGGCGTAGACCAGCGGAACCTTGCGCCCCTCCCCGTCGGAGCGCTGTTGGGAGAGGCTCACCGACGACGGGATGACCACCGACAGATCCTGCGTGGCGGTGAGGCGGGCCTCCCCGTGGGAGACCAGGTGGGAGAAGACGTTGGTGATGTGGGCCAGCCGGTCGAACCCGGCCATGGCCTCGTCCAGGATCAGGGCGAGCTTGCGCCCCAGCTCCTGGTCGGGCAGCGACTCCCGGATGTTGGCGACGAAGATCTTCACCAGCTCCAGCTTGGTCAGCGGCGTCCGTATTTCGTGGGCCACGATGGCGGAGAAATGGTCCCGCGCCCGGGCGAAGGCCGCCTCCTTGGTGATGTCCCGCATGTTCCCGACGAAGTAGCGGATGGCGCCGCTCTCGTCGACGATGGGGGAGATGGTCAGCTCCTCTTCGTACAGCGTTCCGTTCTTGCGCTTGTTGATGATCGTCCCGTGCCATGGGAGGGAGGCCGACAGGGAGGCCCAGATGGTCCGGTAGAAGGAGGCGTCGTGCTTGCCGCTCTTCAGGATTGACGGCCGTTTTCCCAGCGCCTCCTCCTTGGCGTAGCCGGTGGTGGTCTCGAAGGCGTGGTTGACGTAGATGATGGTCCCGTCCGGCTCGGTGATGACCACGCAGTCGGCGCTCTGCTCGATGGCGAAGTTGAGGCGGTGAAGCTCCCGGCGGGCCTCCATCTGTTCGGTGATGTCCATGAAGGAGACGATGACCTGCCGGATGGCGCCCCGCCCGTCCAGCGCCGGCGAGGCGTTGACCACCAGCCAGACCACATCGCCCGTCGCGGGGCGGTTGACCCCCACGATCATCCCGGTGAACGGCTCCCCGGTGGCGATGACCCGGTTCACCGGATAGTCGGGCACAGGCAGCGGGCGCCGGTCCAGATCGACGAAGCGCCATTCGGGATGCATGGCCGTCCGTCCCAGCGCCTGATCGGGGGTCAGCCCCAGGATGGCCAGCGCCTTGGCGTTGGCGGAGAGAATCCGCGTGGTGGGGTCGTGGACCACCACGCCGGCGTCGATCCGTTCGAAGAGGATCCGGTATTCCTCCTCCTTGCGCCGGACCTCTTCCTCCGCCACGGCGCGCAGTTTCAGCTCCGTCTCGAGCCGCTCGTTGCTCTCCCCCAGCGACCGGGTCCGTTCCCGGACCCGCATCTCCAGTTGGGACTTGGCCACCTCCAGCAGGGTCTCCTTCTCCTTGCGGACGAGCACCTCCCGGGCAAGCTGGT
>JADGCD010000209.1 GCA_015229165.1 Nitrospinota bacterium
CGATGGTGACGAGATGATGGGTCTCGACCGCTTCTTCCTCAATGGGGGCGTCGGGGAGCAGGAGGGGGACGGCCCGTTTGGCGGCCACCTCCCGGGCGACGCCGATCATGGAAGCGCAGTCCCCCCGGTTGGGGGTCAGATCGACTTCGATGACGGTGTCGCAGACTTCGTAGGCGACGCCGAAGGGGGTCCCGGGCGCCGGGGCGTCGTCAAGGATCAGGATCCCGTCGGCCGTTTCGGTAAGGGCCAGCTCCGCCTCGGAGCAGATCATCCCTTCGGAGACCTCGCCCCGGACTTTGCGCTTTTCGATTTTGAAGTCGCCGGGGAGGACCGCCCCAACCAGCGCCACCGGCACGTCGATTCCGGCCCGGACGTTGGCGGCGCCGCAAACGATGGGGATCGGCGCGGGGCCGCCGACGTTGACGGTGGTCAGCGACAGTTTGTCTGCGTTGGGGTGCTTTTCGCAGGTAAGAACACGACCGCAGACGACCTTATCGTACCACCCCCGCCGGTCGTCGGCGATGGCGGCTTCGAGCCCCAGATCGGTCAGGAGAGCGGCGACCTCTTCGGGGGTTTGCCCTTCGAGGTCGACCAGTTCGGCGAGCCAGCGGTAGGAGACGAGCATGGTGCGTTCAGGTCCGTTGCGTGGAGAGGGGAGGTCCGGCTTAGGCGAATTGGCCGAGGAACCGGGGATCGTTTTCATAGAGGAGCCGGATGTCGTCGATGCCGTATTTGAGCATGGCGATCCGCTCGACACCGAGGCCGAAGGCGAAGCCACCCCACACCTCGGGGTCGATCTCGCAGGCGGTCAGGACGTTGGGATCGATCATTCCGGCGCCGAGGATCTCGAGCCAGCCGGTCTGTTTGCAGACGCGGCATCCCTTGGCGCCGCACAGGACGCAGGAGACGTCGACCTCGGCGGAGGGCTCGGTGAAGGGGAAGAACGAGGGGCGAAGCCGGATTTTCGTCTGCCTGCCGTAAAGCCGCTGGACGAAAAGCTCCAGCGTCGCCTTCAGGTGCCCCATGGTTACGCGGCGGTCGACGAGAAATCCTTCGACCTGATGGAACACCGGCGAGTGGGTGACGTCGGAGTCGCACCGGTAGACCCTGCCCGGCGCGATGACGGCCAGCGGCGGTTTGCGTTTGAGCATGGCGTGGACCTGCACCGGGGAGGTGTGGGTGCGAAGAAGGCGCCGTCCGTCCTGGACGTAGAAGGTGTCCTGCATGTCCCGGGCGGGGTGGTCGTCGGGGAAGTTGAGCATCTGGAAGTTGTACCGGTCGGTCTCGACTTCCGGCCCTTCCTCGACGGCGAAGCCCAGTGAGGTGAAGATGTCGATCAGCTCTTCCATGACGTCGGCAACCGGATGGGGGGCGCCGGCGGGAAAGCCTCTGCCGGGGGGGGTGATGTCGAACGGCTCGCCGGTGAGGCGCAAGGCCAGCTCGGCCTGCTTGAGGCTCTCACCCCGGGCGGCGAGGGCTTCTTCCAGGGCGTCCTTGACTTCGTTTATAGCGGCGCCTGCGGCGGGCCGGGCTTCGGCGGGAAGTTTTCCCAACTCCTTCAGGCGGCCGGTGAGGCTCCCCTTCTTGCCGAGACAGGAGACCCGGATCTGTTCGAGGGTGTCGCTGTCGGTGGCGGCGGTGATCGCAGCCAGGGTTTTGTCCCGCAGGGGGACAAGTTCGGGATCGTGCGGTTGGTCGGTCATGGTCACCTCACGGGGCGGTCGTCGAAACAAAAAGGGTCACGGCCGTTCGGCCGCGACCCTGTCACGTCGTGGGTGGGGTTCAGGCCGCGGCGGCGCCAGCGTGTTCCTTGGCCAGTTCCACGAGCTTGGCGAAGGCCGCAGGCTCGTTGACGGTCAGTTCGGCGAGCATCTTCCGGTCGACTTCGACGCCGGCCTTGATCAGGCCGTCGATGAAGCGGGAGTAGCACATCCCCTCGGCCCGGACGGCGGCGTTGATCCGCTGTATCCAGAGGCCCCGGAAGTCCCGCTTGCGGGCGCGCCGGTCGCGGAAGGCGTATTTGAGCGCCCGGGTGACGGTCTCTTTGGCCTTCTTGAACTGGCGGCTCCGGGAGCCGACATAGCCCTTGGCCATCTTCAGGATTTTTTTGCGGCGGGCCCGGGTGGCGGGGCCGTTTTTCACTCTCGGCATCTCTTGGTGGCTCCTGTCGGTATGTCCGCGCCCTTACAGGTAGGGCAGCAGGTCGCGGATTTCGCGCATGTCGGAATCGGCGATCAGCCCCGACTTGCGCAGACCGCGCTTGTTCTTGGTGGTTTTTTTGGTCAGGATATGGCGCAGGAAGGCTTTCTTCCGCTTCACCTTGCCGGTGCCGGTTTTCCGGAACCGCTTGCTGGCGCCTCTGACCGACTTGTGCTTGGGCACGATGGTCTCTCCGTTTCCTCTGGTTACGCTTGCTCGGCGGCGGCCTTGTCGGCGTCGCCGGATTTCTTGGTGTCTTCCGCCTTGGGGGCGACGATCATCGAGAGGGTCCGCCCCTCCTGTTTCGGCTCGACCTCGATGATCCCGGCTTCCGTCAGGTCGGCCGTGAACCGGGTCAAAAGCCTGAGTCCCAGCTCGGAATGGGTGATCTCCCGCCCCCGGAAGAACACCGTCATCTTCACCTTCGATCCCTCGGCGAGGAACCGCTTGGCGTGGTTGAGCTTGAACTCGTAGTCGTGCTTTTCGGTATTGGGAGTGACCTTGACTTCCTTGATCTTAACGATCTTCTGCTTCTTCTTCGCGTCGTGGGCCTTTTTGCTCTGCTTGTACTTGAACTTGCCGAAGTCCATGATCTTGCAGACCGGCGGCTCGGCGTTGGGCGCCACTTCCACCAGATCGAGCTCGGCGTCGGCGGCGTGGTTGAGCGCGTCGTCCAGGGAGAGAACCCCCAGCTGCGCCCCTTCGGCTCCGACAACCATGACCTGGCGCGCACGGATTTGTCCGTTCACGCGCAACGACTTGGAGATTTCGCGTCCTCCCAAACTCTCTCACCATTTCTGCGGAAAGGGCCGACCTTTCCGGTTTGTATCATCCCAACATGGGGATGGTAGGCCCGGGCGGTTTCGAACCGCCGACCTCCTGCGTGTCAAGCAGGCGCTCTCCCCCTGAGCTACGAGCCTGTAAACTCGGCCATAAGAATTTGAGATTATCCGTTGGGAGCCGCCGCGAGTCAAGGAATAAAATGCGCTTCGCGCCGAATCGTTCATCCCCGCTCCCGAATCAAACAGGCATGCTTCCCTGATGGTTTGCGGGGAAAGCGGACGGTCATATCAATTCAGGGAGGCGGCTGATGAAAACGAATATCCATCCTGTCGAGCGGGCGATCCGGGTCATTGCGGGGCTCGGCCTCATTTCGCTGGCTTTCGTCGGGCCGCAGACCCCGTGGGGCTGGATCGGTCTGGTTCCGCTTGCCACCGGCGCCCTCGGCTGGTGCCCCCCGTACGCCATGTTGGGGATCTCGACCTGTAAGGCCAAATAGAGCCTTGCGCCATGGCCGGCGACGCCGGACCCCACAGGGGTTCGGCGTTT
>JADGCD010000210.1 GCA_015229165.1 Nitrospinota bacterium
GACGCGGCGGCCCCGCTCCCGGGCGGCGTACTCCCACTCCGCCTCGGTGGGGAGCCGTTTCCCCAGCGAAACGCAGTAGGCGACCCCCTCCTCCCAGAGCGCCTGGTCGATAGGGCAGTCGGGGCATCCCTCGTGCTTGGCCGGGTTGAACCCCATGACCGTCTCGAACTCCCGCTGCGTCACCTCGTACCGGTCCAGATAGAAACTGTCCAGACAGACGGTATGGACCGGTTTCTCGTGGCTCCACCCTTCGTCGAAGGTGTCCCCCATCTCGAAGCAGCGCCCCGGACAGCCCCCCCCTCCTCGGCTGTCCAGTAGAGCCATTCTTTCGGGCGCGACGGAGCCGCCCCTTCCTCCGCCGCCGGAGCAGGCGACGAGCAGGAGCGCTATCGGGATGAGAGGAGATAACCGGCGCGACATCTCTCCATTATACTGAAGGACAAGACAAGGAGAGCCGCACCGATGGAAATCATCCTGACCGCCCTGGGGGTCGCCATGATCCTTGAGGGGATTCCCTGCTTCGTCGCGCCGGAATCGCTCCGGTCGGCGGCTTTGTTCCTGCTGGCGGCGCCCGCCCGGACCATCCGGGGGATCGGGTTCGTCCTGATGCTGGGGGGGCTGGTGACCGCATGGATGGTACGGCAATGGTATACGGGTTGATCCTGCTCACGCTGGCGCTTCTGGTCCTGCTGGTGGCGGGGCATGTGGAGCGGGAGTTGTACATGCTTCGCTGGTTCGACCTCGCCAACCGGAGCGGCGAAACGCCTCCCCCGTGGACGCAAGCCCTGTTCGCCGACCGGGGTCGGCCGCTGCGGGCCTATCTCCGGGAGACCCTCTACGGCATCCTGTACGCCGTCACGCAGGGGGGAGACATCCTCTTCGGATGGACGGCGCGCAGACGTCGCCCCCCCTTCGACGGCGCCGCGCCGCTGGTGGTGTTGATCCACGGCTACCGGGCCCGGCCCGCCCATTTCTGGCTCCTGCGGTGGCGTCTGCGCAGGATGGCGCCGAACATCGTGACCTTCGCCTACGACGGCAAAGACCCGCTGGTCCCCTACCACCTCCGGTTGCGGGACGTTGTCCTCGCCGCACGGCGCAACGGCGCTCCGGCCCGGACGCTCCTCATCGGCCACAGCTACGGCGGAATCATCGCCTTCGACTACGCCACAGGCTGCGCCGAACCGGGGGAGATGGTCGCTCTGGCGGCGCTGGGAGCGCCGTTCCACGGCTCCCGGCTGGCGGCGCTCGGCTTCTCGCCGCTGGCCCGGTCGATGACCCCATCGAACCCCCGGTTCGGCGCGATCCTGGCCGCCCGTCCCGACTGTCCCTTTCTCTCCCTTTTCACCCGGTACGACCAGTTCGTCATCCCCTACACCAACAGCGAACATCCGGCCGCCGACCACCGGGAGATCGACACCTGCGGCCACGCGGGGCTCTACTTCGACCGGACCGCGTGGAAAGCGTTGCGCGGGTGGCTCGCGCCGTCGCTGGCCGCATCTCCCCCTCCCGAATGATGCTATGCTTTGCGGGTCGATGATTTTCGGGAGACCCGTCCATGAAACTGATCCGGCTGTTCACCCGATACGAAAACCTGAACGCCGTCCGGGAGAAGCTGTTCAACAGCGGCGCCCCCGGTCTCTCGGTGACGGATGCGCAGGGGATCGGCAAACCGCTGGGGCAGATGGCTTCCGAGCAGGACGGTCGCCCCACCCCTCTCCCCACCTTCAAGCGGCTGGTTTCGGTGGAGGTGGTCTGCGAGGATGCGCAGGTCGGCGAACTGGTCGACGCCCTCGTCGAAGTCTGCCGCACCGGCTCGCAGGGAGACGGCAAGATCTTCGTCCACGACGTGACGGAGGCGATCCGCATACGGACCGGCGAGCGGGGCGACGACGCCCTGTATTGAAAAGCTGTCCGCATCGCCTGCCCCGATAACGCTTTTCAAGAACTCGCTAAGATATGTCCTCCCACCCGTGGCGTTTGATTCTCGATCCCCCCTCCGACGGCGAACGGAACATGGCCATCGACGCCTGTCTCCTCGAAGAGGCGGTCAATGGAGCCCCGCCGACCCTGCGGCTCTACGGATGGGAGCGCCCCACCCTCTCCATCGGCTACGCCCAGCCGCTCGACGAGATCGACACCGACGCCGCAGCGCGATTCGGCGTCCCTATCGTCCGCCGTCCCACCGGTGGGCGGGCGGTCTATCACCACAAGGAAGTGACCTACGCCGTGGCCCTGGGGGAAAGCGCCCCGCATTACGGTTCGTTGCGCGAAATCTACATGCTGGCGGAGAAGGCCATCGAAGACGCCCTGCGGGAACTGGGCGTCCCGGTCGATCTCGAACCGCGCGACGCTTCGGGGGTACGGTCGGCCTGTTGTTTCTCCTCCCGCACCCGGCACGAGATCACCGTGGGGGGGAAGAAAGTCGTCGGCAGCGCGCAACGTCGCGTCCGGGGCGGCGCGTTGCAGCATGGAAGCGTCATCCTCTCCATGGACACGAAGCGATACCTGTCGCTGATGCGGTGGAAAGACGACGCCGAGCGGAACGAGGCGGCGGCCCTCATCGGCGGGATCAACGACGGGCGTCTCTTCGGTTTATCGGCGACGAAAGTCCGCGACACCATCGTCGCTTCCTTCGCCCGGCTCCACGACGCCGCCTTCGAAAGACCAGTCTCCATGCTATAATCTGCGCTTTTCCATAAAGCGTAAGAACCATGACCGACTTCACCGAATGGCCCTATCTGGAGGCCCAGCGGATCGTTGACCGGGCGAAACGGCTCGGCAAAAGCTCCATCGTGGCCGAGACCGGCTACGGCCCTTCGGGGCTCCCCCACATCGGCACTTTCGGCGAAGTGGCCCGCACCTCCTTCGTGCTGCAGGCGCTGGCGACCATCGCACCGGAGCTGTCCCCTCATCTCATCGCCTTCTCCGACGATCTGGACGGCCTGCGAGAGGCGCCTTCGAACATTCCCAACCGGGATATGGTCAGGCAGCACCTCGGCAAGCCGCTGACCGCCGTCCCCGATCCGTTCGGGGAAGAGCCCTCCTACGCCCACAACATGAACCGCAAGCTCAGAGAGTTTCTCGACTCTTTCGGCTTCACCTACGACTTCCGCTCCTCCACGGAGCAGTATCGGGCCGGGGTGTTCAACGCCCCCCTCCGCCGGGTCATGGCCAAGCGGGACGAGGTCATCGGCGCCTTCACCAAGACCATCGGTGAAGAGAAGCGGGAGGCCTGGTCCCCCTTCTTCCCCATCTGCCAGAGCTGCGGGAAGATCTACTCGACCCGGGTGACCGCCTACCACCCGGAAAGCGACGAGGTCTCCTACGCCTGCGACCAGTCGGCGGAAGGGAAATACACCGCCTGCGGCCATGCGGGGCGGACGTCGATCCTTGACGGGAACGTGAAGGTCGGCTGGAAGGTCGATTGGGCGGTCCGGTGGATGGCGTTGGGCATCGACTACGAGATGCACGGCGAAGACCTGATGGAGTCGGGACGGCTCTCGTCGAAGCTGTGCAGGA
>JADGCD010000211.1 GCA_015229165.1 Nitrospinota bacterium
TTCGTGGGGGGGCGTGCTCTTTCTTGACGGGGGGACCGCCTATCAGGGGGAGACCCCCGATTATCAGGTGACCCCCCGCTTCGGCGCCGGGTTCGGGGTGCGCTATATGACCGGGTTCGGGCCGGTCCGGGTGGACGTGGCGGTTCCCCTCTCGCGGCGGGAGAGCGATCCCCCGTTTCATGTCTACGTCGGTCTGGGACAGGCGTTTTGACCATGCGAAAACGATGGGTGGCCGGAGTCGTGTTGGTCGGGCTGGGGCTATCGACACTGATGGCCTTCCTTTTTCCCGAGCCGCTGGTTCGGCTTTTCCTCATTCCAGTGGCGGAAGAGGCCACCGGCTATTCCGTGTCGGTCGAAGGGCTTTCGATCTCATGGAGCGACGGGGTGCGGGCGGAACGCGTCATCCTCTTCGACCGGGCCGGCGAGTTTCTCTCTATTCGCTCCCCTCTTATCGTTCCCCACTGGTGGTCGCTGACCGGCGACCAGCCACGGTTCGATGCGGTCAAAGCGGAGGGCGTTTCCCTGTTGCGCCCCCCTCTGGCGGACGAGGAGGCTACCGACGATCCTCTTGCGCTCCCCGACCTTCCCTCTCTGTTGGTGGACGAACTGGCGGTGGAGCGGGTCGATGTGGCGACGGCGGTACTCGGACGAGGGATTTCCTTTTCGCTCGCTGGGGGACGGCGTTCGGGAGCGGCTGGGGAGGACGAAGCTACCTTTGCGGCGACGTCGCTGTCGGGGGCGCCGTTTTCGCTGCGCTATCATGGCGCCCGGTCGGTGGGTGAAGAACGGTTCGAGATCCGGTACGAAGAAAAGGAAGGGGGGCCGCTGGCGGGGCTCGTTCCATCGTTTGGGGGAAAGGGTGTCGGCTTTGCCCTGGACGGAAAAGGATGGGGCTCCTCACGCAAAGGGAGTTTCGCCCTGACCGTCGGAGGGATCGAAGGGGCCGAGGGGAGTTATACCTTCAGCGACGGCGCCCGCCGTTCTGTTTCGTTGGAAGCCCGTCTCCATCCCGGCGTCGTGAACGACCGGGTCGATGTCGGCGTCGTGGAGCTGCTGGCGGCGCGGATCGAGGCCCCCCGCGATCTTTCGTCGCTGACGGTGTCGGAACTCCATTTCGGGACGTTACAGGGGGAGGCGCGGGGGCATGGCGAGATTGATTTCGTTCGGGAGAAGGTCACTGGCTCCTTCAATGTGGTCGCCGACGACCTTTCGAAAGTCGACCCCCGTTTCGGCGGCGCCCTGACCGGCGCTATCACGGTGACTGGCGATCTTGGCGCCCCCGTCGGGAGAGGCGATCTGCATTGGGAGAACGCAATCCTGCCGGGCGCCCGGTTCGCCCGTGTGACCGTTTCGGCGAAGGGGGTTCCCGACCGGGGGGGGACCACCGCAGCGATCACCCTCGGGCTCGAGGAGTCCCGGATAGACGGGCTTGTGGCCGACCGTTCCCCGATGACCGGAGAGGGGATCCTCCATCTCGACCGGGACGGGAATGCGCGGCTGGAACGGCTCGTCGCCAGGGGACGTAACGCCACTCTCACCCTCGCCGGGGAGCGAAGCCAGGCGGGCGACGTTCGCGGCGATCTAAATCTGGCGGTGGCCGACATGGGCCGATGGATTGACGGCGGGCAGGGCGCCGTCTCGCTTCGGTGGCGACCGGCGGGAGAGATCGAACCGCTCCGGCTGGCTGGTCCGCTGCACATCGAGGGGAAGACGTTCGGCGGTATCGACACCTGGCTCGGGCCGACTTCCCGGATTATGGGAACCGCGTCGCTCGATGCGCGCCACTTTTCCTTCGGCGAACTGGTGGCGACCGGCGATGGTGTCCGATTGACCGGAGCGCTCGACTATCGCTTTTCCGACGGCGCGCTCGAAGCCCCGCTCGATTTCGCTATGGCCCGATCATCCCGGATACCGGTCGCGGCCACCGGCGCCGCTCGGCTCTCCCTCCGACCGCAGGGGAACGGGTATGCGGGAACGCTTCGGGTGACCGACGCAACGATCACCTATAGGGAGCGTCGCTTCGAACAGGTGACGCTGGCGCTTGACGGCGCGGGGGAGGAACGTTATGCAGGAAAGGGGAGCCTTTCTCTCGCACGATCGGAAACACCCGCGACCGTCCGGTTCGACTGGCGTTACGACCCAGCGTCGCAGAAGTGGAGCGCGAAGGGGGAGGGGCTCCTCTCTTCCAGCCGCGTGACTTTCGACGCCGCCGACACCGGGAGCGCCGCCCGGTTCGCCTCTCGCAATCTTTCCGATATCGGCGCCTTCCTGTCGGTCCCCCTGGGCGGCAGCTTTGACGCGGAGGGGACATGGCGCGACGGACGCCTGGTCGCCACGGGGAGCGGAAGGAATATCCGCTACGACGAGATGGCGCTCAACCGCTTCAATGGGTCGGCCAACCTGTCGTGGGAACAGGGGCGTCCGGTCGGCTCGTTCGGAGCCACGGCGACCTACTTCGCCACCACCGACATGGTTCTGACCGACGCAAAGGTCTCCGGCCAACTCGACCGGGCAGGCGGAGGACGGATCGAAACGTCGCTGCAGGGGTTTAGCGGGGCGCCCTTCACGCTCGACGCCGGGGCCGCGATAAGGTACCGGGAGGGGGATGAAAGCCTCACCCTCGACCGGCTGGCGGGAGCCGTCGGCGATATCGGTCTGACCCTCGCCCGGCCTATGGTTGTGAGACGGGTGGGGAACCGGCGGACGCTCTCGGGGGTCCTTTCGCTGGCGCAGGGGACGATAACGGTCGAAGGGGCGCACGAGGGGGGGAAGATTACGCTTCGGCTCGACGGCAAGCGTTTGCCCCTTGCGCTCCTTTCCCGGTTCGACCTGCTGGCGGTCACCGGCGACGCCGACCTCGCGTTGGACCTTTCGGGATCGGTCGACGCCCCCACAGGAAACTTTAGCATGACCGCCGCCGACATCCGACCGGTCAACCGGCACGGTCCCGAGTCGTCCCCCCTCTCCATCGCCGGAGAAGGGATCTATCGCGCCAACACGCTGAAAGCCTCGCTCGACATGAAAGGGCGAAACAGCGTCCTGCGCTTCAGCGGGGAGGTTCCGCTCAGGTTGTCCTTCTTCCCGTTCGTGGCTCTCTTGAACGAAAGCGGGCGTGGGCGCTCCGTCACCACCTTCGATGTCGATCTGGCCGACTTCATCGGATTGGCGCCCCGGATGTCGTTCGGCGTCGCCGGAAAGGTGTCGGGACGAATCGAGCTGTCCGGCCCCCTCGACGATCCGCAGGCCACCGGAACCATGACCGTCCGGCAGGGACGCTTCGACCTGTACGATCTGGGAATCACGCTCCGGGAGATCGACGCATCGCTCGAAGCCCGCGAGGGGAGTCTTACCCTCGCCCGTTTTTCGGCCATCGACAGGAAGAAGGGGAGCTACCGAATGGAGGGGAGTCTTCTCCTCTCCGCCGTCCGCCGGTTTCCCTATCATTTTGCCATTACGGCCGCCGATGTCGATCTGATCGGGCGGGACGACCTGACCGCCC
>JADGCD010000212.1 GCA_015229165.1 Nitrospinota bacterium
GTCCACGAGTACCAAGCGAAAGAGATCATCCGCGGGTTCGGCGTGCCGACCCTTAGGGGGGCGTTCACACAAGACGCTTCCGACGCGGCCGTCAAGAACATCGTCGACGAACTCGGCCTTCCGGTGGTGGTGAAAGCCCAGATCCACGCCGGGGGACGGGGCAAGGGGGGGGGCGTCAAGCTCGCCAAGACCCTTGAAGAGGCCCAGCGATACGCCCGGGAGATCCTCGGCATGCAGCTGGTCACCCACCAGACCGGCCCCGAGGGGAAAAAGGTCAACGGGCTCCTCATCGAAGAAGGGTGCGCCATCAAGCGGGAGCTCTACTTCGGCGTCGTCATCGACCGGGAGACCTCCCGCCCCTGCATCATGGCCTCGGAAGAGGGGGGGGTGGAGATCGAAGAGGTGGCCGAGAAACACCCCGAGAAACTCCTGAAGGTCTGGATTGACCCCGCCACCGGCCTTATGCCGTGCCAGGCCCGGGAGATCGCCTTCTTCCTGAAGCTCGAAGGGGAGGCCTTCAAGGCCGGGGTGAAGTTCATCACCGCCTTCTACAAAGCCTTCGAGGCCAAAGACTGCTCCCTGGCCGAGGTCAACCCGCTGGTGGAGACCAGGGACGGCAAGATCATCGCCCTCGACTGCAAGATGAACTTCGACGACAACGCCCTCTACCGTCAGCAGAACGTGGTCGAGTGCCGCGACCTGTCCGAAGAGGAGCCGCTGGAGATCGAGGCCTCCCGGTACAGCCTCAACTACATCAAGCTCGACGGCAACATCGGCTGCATGGTCAACGGGGCGGGGCTGGCGATGGCCACCATGGACATCATCAAGCTCTCCGGCGGGGAGCCGGCCAACTTCCTCGACGTCGGCGGCGGGGCCTCCGAAGAGCAGATCGAAAACGCCTTCCGGATCATCCTGGCCGACGACGCGGTCAAATGCATCTTCATCAACATCTTCGGCGGTATCCTCCGGTGTGACCGGCTGGCCAACGGCGTGGTCAACGCCGCCCGCAAGATCCACGTCAGGATCCCGGTGGTCATCCGCATGGAAGGAACCAACGTGGAGCAGGGGCAGAAGATCCTGGCCGAGTCGGGGTTCAACTTCATCCTGGCCAAGGGGATGCGCGACGGGGCTGAAAAGGCCGTCGCCGCCCTTGCCAAGGCCGCCGTGTAAGGGAGGGGACGTCATGAGCATTCTGGTCGACGAGAACACCCGCCTCATCGTGCAGGGAATCACCGGCAAGGAAGGGCTCTTCCACGCCGAAGGATGCAAGGCCTACGGCACCAACCTGGTCGGCGGCGTCACCCCCGGCAAGGAGGGGCAGGAAGCCGGCGGGGTTCCGGTCTTCAACTCGGTCCGCCGGGCGCGCGAGGCCACCGGCGCCAACGCCACCATGATCTTCGTTCCCCCCCCCTTCGCCGCCGACGCCATCTTCGAGGCGTGGGACGCCGGTATCGAGCTGATCATCTGCATCACCGAGGGGATCCCGGTGTACGACATGATCAAGATCAAGCGGGCGCTGCGCGGGCATGGTCCCCGGCTCGTCGGCCCCAACTGCCCCGGCGTCATCACCCCTGGCAAGGCCAAGATCGGCATCATGCCGGGGCATATCCACTCCCCCGGCCCGGTGGGGATCGTCTCCCGCTCCGGCACCCTGACCTACGAAGTGGTGGGGCAACTGCGCGACCTGGGCATCGGCCAATCGACCGTCGTCGGCATCGGCGGCGATCCGGTCAACGGGACCAACTTCATCGACGTCATCAAGATGTTCAACGAAGACCCCCAGACCGAAGCCATCTGCATGATCGGCGAGATCGGCGGGTCGGCGGAGGAAGACGCCGCCCGCTACATCAAGGCCAAGGTGAAAAAACCGGTGGTCGGCTTCATCGCCGGGCAGACCGCTCCCCCGGGGCGGCGGATGGGGCATGCGGGCGCCATCATCTCCGGCGGGAAAGGAACCGCCGAGGAAAAAATGAAAACCATGACCGCCTGCGGCGTTTCGGTGGTCACGTCGCCCGCCGACATGGGGTCGATGATCGCCCGCGTCATGGGCAAAGCCTGAAAATGGCCCGGCGCTTCGGCGCCAGGCAGTTGCGTTCATTCGCGCTTTTTACCAGCAGGGCGCCGGAAAGCGTTATCGAGGCAGGCGATGCGAGGAGAGACTGGTCGGAGAAGCGAAATGTACACGCCGTACATGAGCGTTCCGATTCCGGTTTCGACAGCGCAACGCCCGCCCAGATAGTTTTCCGGCGGTCTGCCAACGCCAATACTGCAGAAGGGGTATCACGGTGGCTCAGAAAGATTTGACGATCCGCTTCGGCGGCGAAGGGGGTGAAGGGATCATCTCCTCCGGTGACATGGTCGCCCAGGCGGCGGCCCGGTCCGGGCTGGAGGTGCTGACCTTCAAAACCTTCCCCGCGGAAATCCGCGGCGGGTACGCCATGTACCAGGTCCGATTCTCCCACGACAAGATCCTGTCGGAAGGATGCGGATTCCAGGTCATGGTCTGCTTCAACAAAGAGGCCCTCGACGTTAACAAGAAGGCGCTCAAACCGGGTACCGTGCTGGTGTACGACTTCCCCGGCGGCGACATCGAGGAGGAGCAGACCATCCCCGGCGTCCACTGCTATCCCGTCCCGATGAGCAAGATCGCCAAGGAAGACCTGGGGGTCTACCGCTCCAAGAACATGGTCTCCATGGGCGCCGTGGCCGAGCTGTTCAACCTGCCGCTCGACTCCATCAAGCAGACCATCGAGAAGAAATTCGGCAAGAAGGGCGCCGACGTGGTGGAGGTCAACTTCAAGGCGCTCGACGCCGGGAAGGCCTACGTCCTCTCGAACCTGAAGAAGACCGACCCGTACACCATGGACACTTCCGGGACCACCCGCGAAGACCAGATCATCATCGCCGGCAACGACGCCGTGGGTCTGGGCGCCCTGTTGGCAGGGGTCCAGTACTTCTCCGCCTACCCGATCACCCCGGCCACCGAGGTGGCCAACTTCCTCTCCAAGCATCTGCCCAAGGTCAACGGCAACCTGGTCCAGGCCGAGGACGAGATCGCCTCCATCGGCAACGTCATCGGCGCCTCATTCGGCGGCGCCAAGTCGATGACCGCCACCTCCGGCCCCGGCCTCTCGCTGATGCAGGAGCTGATCGGGCTGGCCTCCATGATGGAGATCCCGCTGGTTATCTGCGACGTCCAGCGGGGCGGCCCCTCCACCGGCCTTCCCACCAAGCACGAACAGTCGGACCTCCTGCTGGCGGCGCTCGGTTGCCACGGCGACGCCTCCAAGGTGGTCATCAGCCCCGAGGGGATCGAAGACTGCGTCTACCTGACCGTCGAAGCCTTCAACGTGGCGGAGAAATACCAGATCCCGACGCTGCTCCTCTCCGACGGGTCGCTGGGTTTCCGCACCGCCAACATGACCCGCCCCGACCCGAAGAAGCTGCGCATCGTCAACCGGCAGTTGTGGGACGGCAAAACCGACGGCGATCAGCCGTT
>JADGCD010000213.1 GCA_015229165.1 Nitrospinota bacterium
GTCAGCCGGTCGGCCACAAAGGCGCCCAACCCCCCGCCGGCCACCGGCACACCGAAGAGGGGATCGCTCTCGAACCCGATGTGGAGCAGCCCCCCCCCCGCCAGCAGCAGTGACGAAAGGCCAAACAGGTTCAGCGCCGCCTTGCCAAGTCGCACCCCTCCCCGGACCAGCGCCACCCCGGCGCCGACTAGAAAGAGGGGAAGCCCCCAGGCCAAAGCTCCGACCCCCTGCACCAGCAGATCGGCAAGCCACGCGCCGACGATCCCGGCAGCGTTTCCGACGGAGCCGCCGGAAGAAAGATAACTGTTGAAGGAAGGGTCGTTGGCCTCGTAGGAATAGAGACTGATGACCGTCAACGCCGTGGCGGCCAGGGCAAGAACCCCGACCACTTCTGTGGCGACCTTCCCTTTGGGCGCCTCGTTCATGGCATCACCTTAAAGAGACAAGTGAAAGAAGAGACCATATACCACTGATTTCGTATTGAATAATACGTCAACTTTGGCAGGCTTGACAAGGGCGCCCAGCCGCTGCGCCTCCTCCCCCTCCCTTGTTGAGCCGGTGAACCGATTGTTTTACGGCCCCTTCCATGACGGTAAAAAAGTTCACGGGTTACTTGAACTGTCGCCAAAAAATCATCGCAAATTGTCATTCTTGCTGGAGCAATGACTGGCGTTCCCCTGCGAAGCCAGGTAGCGGGAACGGTCCGATTGCAGTATCATGAGCAATTCTCCAATCCGACATCCACCCAGAAGAGCGGCGCCGATACGCATGAACGCCATCGAAGTACGGAACCTGTCGAAGAAGTTCCGCAAGGTCACGTTGCGCCGCAATTACCGGACCTTCAAAGACCTCTTCACCGGATTCCGGTCCGACCGCACGGCCGGGAGCGCTCCCGAGTTTTCGGCCCTCACCGACGTCTCCTTCGACATCCCGGCGGGACGGACCTGGGGGATCATCGGGCGCAACGGCTCGGGCAAATCGACCATGCTGAAAATGCTGGCCGGAATCTACCGTCCCGACGCGGGGACGATCATCGTCAACGGGCGGGTCTCGGCCCTCATCGAGCTGGGCGCCGGGTTCCACCCGGAGTTCTCCGGGCGGGAGAACATCTATATCAACGCCTCGATCCTCGGCATGACGAAAAAGAAGATCAACGAGATATTCGACGACATCGTCCGCTTCGCCGAGCTGGAGGATTTCATCGACAACCCGGTGCGAACCTATTCGTCCGGCATGTTCATGCGGCTCGGGTTCTCGGTGGCGATCCACGTCGACCCCGACGTGCTGCTGGTGGACGAAGTGCTGGCGGTGGGGGACGAATCGTTCGGCAACAAGTGCCGCGACAGGATGGAAAGTTTCAAGAAGGCGGGAAAGACGATTCTCCTCGTCACCCACGACCTGTCGCAGGTTCTCAAGTGGTGCGACGGCGCCCTCTGGTTCGACAAGGGGGAGCTGAAAGCTATCGGCAAACCGGAGCGGGTGATCGACGCCTATCTGGCCGCCGTGGCGGAAAAGGACAACCGGGGGGCGTTGGACGACGAGAGTCGCGCCGAGTCGGCCCCCGCGCCCGAGTCGGTCAGCCGCTGGGGAGACCAGACCGTCACCATCGACAAGGTGACCATCAAGGGCGCCGACGGGGTGGCGCGCAAAGTCTTCGCCACCGGCGACGCCGTCACCGTGGAGATCGACTACACCCCCCACAAGACGGCGCTGGATCCGGTGGTCGGCGTAGCGATCCACAAGGCCGACGGGGTACTCTGCTACGGCGGCAACACCGACATCGAGCGGCTCCACATCCCCCGCATGGAGCGCCCCGGCGTGGCCCGGGTCCACTTCGACAGCCTGCCGCTGGTGGAGGGGGGCTACACCTTCTCGGTGGCCATCCACGCCAAGGACGGCCACGCCTACGACTACCACGACCAGATGCACCCTTTCTCCGTCCGCAGCAAGGTCAAGGATGTGGGCGCCTTTCGCCCGCCGCACCGGTGGGAGATCGCTGGCGCCGTACCGGCTCTCACGCCGGGCGATGTGTCGATACCGGACGCGAGCCAGAAATGATCGCCACTTTCGTCATCCCCTTCTACGGCGCCGACATCGGCGGCGGGGCCGAGTTCCAGACCCGGCGGCTGGCGGAGAATTTGTCGATACGCGGCGTCGATGTGGAGGTGCTGACCACCACCATCCGGGGGCTCGGGGCCGACTGGACCCGCGACCTCCATGAACCGGGCGTCTACGACATCAACGGCGTCACCGTCCGCCGGTTCCACCCCCGCAACAACCCGGCGCCCCACTTCGGCCCCATCAACAAAAAGCTGATGATGGGGCAGCGCCTCACCCACGACGAAGAGCTGGCCTACGCCGACGCGGCGGTCAACAGCGACGCCCTCTACCAGTTCATCGGCGACCACAAGAAAGAGCGGCTCTACTTCTTCATCCCCTACCTCTTCGGCACGTCGATCAACGGCAGCGCCGTGGCGCCGGAGCGGTCGTGGCTGATCCCCTGCCTCCACGACGAGGGGTACGCCGCCATGGAGCTGACCCGGCGGATGTTCGACCGGGTGAACGGGGCCCTCTTCAACAGCAACGCCGAGATGCGGCTGGCTCTTCGCCTCTTCGATGGGATGAAGGGGAGCGAGGCGATTTTGATGGGGGAGGGGGTCGATGAGATTGATGGCGCCGACGCCGCCCGGTTCCGGGCCAAGCACGGGCTCGGTGACGATCCGTTTCTGCTGTATGTCGGACGGCGCGACGCCACCAAGAACGTCCCGCTGCTGATTCAATATTTCACGAAATACGTCGCATCGAATCCGGCGCGGCGTTTAAAACTCTACCTCATCGGCTCGGGGCAGGTACATATCCCCGCCGAGGCGAAGGGGGCCATTGTCGATCTCGGCTTCGTGTCGGTGGCGGAGAAAAACGACGCCCACGCCGCCGCCACGGCGCTGTGCCAGCCGTCGGTGATGGAGAGCTTCTCGCTCGTCGTCATGGACTCGTGGCGCTGCGGTCGCCCCGTCCTCGTTCATGCCGCTTGCGGCCCGACCCGCGAGGCGGCCATGGACTCCGGCGGGGGGCTGGCGTTTGGCTCCTACGCCGAGTTCGCCGAAATGGTCGATTTCTTCGCCGCAAACCCGGACCACGCCGCGCAGATGGGACGGCAGGGACAGCGGTTCGTGGAGGAACGCTACTCCTGGGGGGTGATCTGCACCCGGTTCAAGCGGGTGCTGGCCGCAGCGGAGGGGGCCGTGTCGTGACCGCCATTTGGCAGATGCTCCCCAACTACTGGTACGGCGACGCCATCGGAAACCACGCCGCCGTCATCGAGTCGCTTCTTGCCGAGTGGGGTTATGAGACTAAGGTGTTCGCCGACGTCATCCACGAGAAGCGGACGGCGCGACATTACGAAGAGTACCAGCGAGTCGCCACCGACGATTCGTGGCTCCTCTACCACTACTCCACCGGCTCGCCGGTGAACGAATTCGTG
>JADGCD010000214.1 GCA_015229165.1 Nitrospinota bacterium
ACAGGCACGAGAGGAGCGTCTGGCCGGTGTATCCGGCGGCCCCGATGATTGCGACCGATACCATAAGACCCCCCTGTCACCCCCCCGGGCGCATCGAAAGGAAGGAAGGATTCCGCGAGGACGCCCCCTCCCCCTTCGACGCGCAGGCCGAAGGGGGAGGCTGCGTGTGTGGATTAGCGCTTGGAGAACTGGAACCGCTTGCGGGCGCCGGGACGACCCGGTTTCTTCCGCTCCTTGGCGCGGGAGTCGCGGGTCAGCATACCGGCCTTTTTGAGCGTCGAGCGGAGGTTGCCGTCGAACTCGTTCAGGGCGCGGGCGATGCCGTGGCGAACAGCCCCGGCTTGGCCGGAGAGGCCGCCGCCGGCGACGGTGCACCAGACATCGACACGGGCCAGAAGGTGGGTGGCCTCCAGCGGCTGCTTGAGGATCATCACCGAGGTCGGGCGCCGGAAGTACTCGTCGGCGGTCCGCTTGTTGACGGTCACTTTCCCGTTGCCGGGCATGATCCAGACGCGGGCGGTGGAGGTTTTCCGCCGACCGGTGGCGTAGATTTTCTCAGCCATGCTTTAGACGATCTCCTTGGTGGCCGGGTTCTGGGCCTCGTGCGGATGTTCGGCGCCGCCGTAGACTTTCAGCTTTTTCATCTGAGCCCGCGACAGCTTGTTCTTCGGCATCATCCCCCAAACGGCGAGGCTGATGACTTCTTCGGGTTTTTTCTCGAGCATCTCCCGGGCGGTGGCCGACTTCAGGTGGCCCAGATAGCCGGAGTGCCGGTAGTAGATTTTCTGGTCGAGCTTGTCCCCGGTCAGTTTCACCTTGGCCGCGTTCACCACCACCACGAAGGCGCCGGTGTCGGTGTAGGCGGTGAAGGTGGGGCGGTCTTTGCCCCGGAGCATGTTGGCGACGACGACGCCCAGTTTCCCCAGGGGGACATCGGTGGCGTCGACGACAAACCATTCCCGCTCGGCGGCGGGGTACTCGGCCGGTTTGGCGGAGTAAGTGGTCGCGGTCAGTTTCATGTTCTCTTTGTTCCTGAACGACAGGTCAATATCGGAAAAGGATAGATTTTATGGAGTGGCGGGCTCGGTGTCAAGATTCTTTTTCGCCGTTTCTTCATTCCCCGGCCGGGCGAAGAGGGCCAGATATTCCACGTTGCCGCTGGCGGCGCCGGTGACGGGCGACTCCTCCACCCCCAAGGGGATCAGCCCGAGGGCGGAAAAGAAGGCCACCACCTTGCCCACGGCCCCCTGCCGCACCCCTTCGTCGGCGACGTAGCCCCCCTTCCCCACCGCTTCCCGCCCCGCTTCGAACTGCGGCTTGACCAGCAGGAGCGCCCGTCCCCCAGGGCGCAGCAGCGGCAGTGACGGCGGGATGGCCAGCGTCAGGGAGATGAACGAAACGTCGGAGACAATCAGATCGATCGGCTCTCCCACCAGCGCGGTGATCCCGGGGTCGCGGGCGTTGACCCCTTCCCGGGAGACGACCCGGGGGTCGGCCCGGAGGCGGTAGTCGAGCTGGTTGCTCCCGACGTCGATGGCCCAGACCTTGACAGCCCCCCTTCGCAGGAGGCAGTCGGTGAAGCCGCCGGTGGAGGCGCCGATGTCGAGACAGACCATGCCGGACGGGTCGACGCCGAAATGGTCGAGCGCGTGGGCCAGTTTCAGCCCCCCCCGGGAGACGTAGGGATGGTCGGGGCGCCGTAGCCTTAGGGGGGCGTCGGAGGGGAGCAGCTCCCCCGCCTTGGTCGCCGGAACGTCGCCGACCAGCACGTCGCCGGCCATGATGAGGGCCTGCGCCCGGGAACGGCTCCCGACGAGCCCCCGCTCAACGAGGAGCTGATCCAGCCGCTTCTTTGGGGGCATCGGGGCGGGAGTGCATGCCGAGGTCGGCGCGGCGGGCGGTGACGAAGGCGCGGGTGGCGGCCCGGATCCCTTCGGCGTCGAGACCGAGGGCGCGGCGGATGTCGTCCGGTTTGGCGTGGTCAATGAACGTGTCGGGGATGCCGAGTCGGCGGACGGCGGCGTGGGGGAGCCGCTCGGCCTCGATGGCCTCCAGCGCCGCCGAGCCGAAGCCCCCCGCCAGCGCGTTTTCCTCCACCGTCACCAGCAGGCCGCAACGGCGCCCGTAGTCGCCGATCAGCTGGGTGTCCAGAGGCTTGACGGAGCGGACGTTGATGACGGCGGCGTCGATACCGTCGGCGGCCAACGACCGGGCCGCCGCAAGCGACGGGTGGACCATGCTCCCCACCGCCAGCAGGCAGACGTCATGGCCGTCCCGGACCAGTTCCGCCTTGCCGATTTCGAGTGGCTCGACGGGACCTTCGACGGAGGCGCCGACGCCGCCTCCCCGGGGATAGCGGACCGCCACCGGTCCGGGATGGGCGATGGCCGCCTTGAGCATGGAGCGCAACTCGTTCTCGTCCTTGGGGGCGAGGATGGTCATGTTCGGGATGCAACGCAGGAACGAAAGGTCGAAAACCCCCTGATGGGTGGCCCCGTCCTCGCCGACGATCCCGGCCCGGTCGATGGCGAAGGTGACGTCAAGGTTCATCAGGGCCACGTCGTGGACCACCTGGTCGAACACCCGTTGCATGAAGGTGGAATAGATGGCCACCACCGGTTTCATGCCGTCCACCGCCAGTCCGGCGGCGAAGGTGGTGGCGTGCTGCTCGGCGATGCCGACGTCGTAGAGCCGGTCGGGATAGACCTGCCCGAACCGGGCCAGGCCGGTCCCCTCGGGCATGGCGGCGGTGATGGCGACGATCCGTTCGTCCTCGGCGGCCAGCTCCACCAGCGTGTCGGCGAAGACCTGAGTGTAGGTCAGCGCGCTTTTCTGCTTTTTCGCCTCGCCGGTGGCCCGGTAGAAGGGGGAGACGCCGTGGTAGCTGTGGGCCTTCTCCTCGGCGGGGGGGTATCCTTTCCCCTTGGTGGTGACCACATGGACCAGCTTGGGCCCCTTGATCTCCTTGACCCGCTCGAAGGTTTCGATCAGGTAGGGGATGTCGTGCCCTTCGATGGGGCCGTAATACTTGAAGCCCAGATCCTCGAAGAGGCGTCCCGGCACGATGGCGCCCTTGATGCCCTCCTCCATCCGCTTGGCGAAGGAGGCGACCTGGTCCCCCACGATGGCCTCGACGATCGGGTCGATCTCCTCGCGCATCCGGTTGTACCACTTGCCGGTGATGACCCGGTTAAGGTAGGCCGACAGCGCCCCCACGTTGTGGGAGATCGACATCTTGTTGTCGTTGAGGACCACGGTCAGGTTGGTGTGCAGCGCGCCCGCGTGGTTGAGCCCCTCGAAGGCCATTCCGGCGGTCAGGGAGCCGTCGCCGATGACCGCCACCACCCGGTTGTCCCGCCCCTGGAGATCCCGGGCGGTGGCCATGCCCAGCGCGGCGGAGATGGACGTCCCCGCATGCCCGGTGTC
>JADGCD010000215.1 GCA_015229165.1 Nitrospinota bacterium
TGACCACCAACTACTCATATGCGATCACCTGTCAGGTGATTACCGTCACGATACAAACTGATGGAGTTTCTTTCCTCTCTCGGGCTGGTCTTCGGAAAAATACCCAACCCAAAGCGGAATTTCATAATCAGTAGTAAACCTATAGCAGGCTCAAGCAGAGATTATCATAGCCCTCAAAGACCCCATGGTTCATACATGTGGTTTCCCATAGCAAAGAATCTAGCTATTTGTCCGGGCGGTGAGCAAAGCAAAGAGCAAATTATCGGACTCTCCGATAACGATGTTCGCTCGATCAACGAACAACTTTTCCGTCAGAGCAATGCCATAGCAGGGCCTTCGCGCGAACAAATCATTTCGTTGATCAGCCCTTGGCATAAAGCGAGAGGGCTAAAAATCAAACAGCATAGCCGACCTTTGGCTCCCGCGCCCTTGCAGGAAAGCGGTAGGTGAAGAGCATTGTCGATGGTGCGCTGCCAAATGGTACTTAGAAAGTTAGGCGTCCTTCCTTTAAAAGGAGCGCCGAGGAGACGTTAGCTCCCTGACGGGATTGTGGGGGGGGGTTCACCCCCGCAATCCCGTCAGAGCCAAAGTTTCTTTGGTACTTTCTTTTCAAAGAAAGTACGTCCTCATTCCTAGGCGGCCCGTTTCACCGTCAGCAACCAGCCCGCGCCGTTCTTCACCTTCTCCACGATCTCGTGGCCGTCGTTGCCGAGCGACGACGGGACGTTCGTGATCGGGGCGCCGTCGTCGAGGGCGATTTTCAATAACGCCCCGGCGGCCATCATCTCCAGCGCGATCTTCGCCTTGACGTAGTTGAACGGGCAACTCACCCCCGACAGGTCGAGCAGCTTTATCTCGGCGGTCGGTTCCGGCGCCACCGCGCTCTTCGACGCGGGGCGGGGGGCGGCGGTGCCGAGGGCGTGGATGGCGACGATGTCGATAAACGACGACACCCGTTTCTCCTCCGGCGTCTCTCCTTCCGGCGCGCCCCGGTCGAGCCATACCAGCAGCGGCATGAAGGTCCGCCGGATATCGGCGGCCAGTTTCGCCCGCTCCTCGAACAACGGCGCAACCTTGGCGTCGTCGGCCAGCTCCACCCCGGCGGCGGCCAGAATGGCCGCGCCGGTTTGGCGGGTCGCCTCGGCCAACCGCCCGTGCCGTTTGGCCGAACGGGCCGCGTCCAACGCGCTTTCCACGATCTCCCGCGCCGCGCCGCCGCACTCGCCGGGGCCGATGTCCCTGAGGTCGAGCCGCTCGGTGGTGT
Organism: Nitrospinota bacterium; assembly: GCA_015229165.1. Taxonomy (GTDB): domain Bacteria; phylum Nitrospinota_A; class UBA7883; order UBA7883; family JADGGD01; genus JADGCD01. Next base: position 1,265 of record JADGCD010000215.1, read on the forward strand.
CCCAGTCGTACAGAATATCCTGCGCGTCCACGTCCTCTTCGGTCACGTCCACCAGCTCGCCGATGGCGTCGCGGAACGGCTCCACGCCGACCCGCCCCACCGTATTGCCGAAGCTCTCGTCCCCTTCGCGCCACTCCCGCCAGGTCGCGGCCAACGCCTCCATCACGGCAATGCCCCGCTTGGCCGGGATGCGTCCGATAGGCATCGCCACCTTCGCGTCGGTTTTACTCTCCACCCCGCCGATGACGACGTTGTAGATCGGCGTCGATTCGCCGTGGAATTTCCGGTAGCCCCCCATGAAGCCGATGTCGGCGGTGTGGGAGTTGGCGCAGGCGTTGGGGCAACCGGAAACCCGGATCGCCATCGCTTGTCCCGCAAAGAGCCGATCCGCCGCTTCGGTCAGGCGGACGCCGAACCCTTTGGCGTTGGTGAACGCCTCCCGGCAGGTGGCGGCGCCGTTGCAGGTCAGGACGCGAGGGCTCCGCTCGTCCAGCGTCAGCGGAATGAGAAGCTCATTGGCCGCATATTGCAGCTTGGCGATCTCGCTCCCCTTGAGCCCGTCGATAACCAGTCGCCCTTCTTTCGTGATCCGGGTGGTGACCCCCTCACGGTCGGGGAGATGGTCGGCGATCCCTTCCAACTGCGCCGCCGTCAGGTCGGCGTTCACCGGCGCCAGCACCACCCGGCTCCCGTCGGCTTTGCGCAACGTCGGCGACTCCAAAGTTGCGCCAGAGAGATACCGCTGTTTCTCTTCCTTATAGAACGCCCGGTACTGGTCGGCGCCGATCCGTTCGATGAGAAACTTCAGCCGCGCCTTGGCCCGGCTGGCGCCTTTCCCCTCCCGCTTGAACACCGCCAGCGCCGCCAGCAGCGCCGCCAGCACCTGCTCCTGCGGGATGCGCCGGTCGAGAACGACGCCGAGCCTCGGTTGCGCCCCTTGTCCCCCTCCGGCGTAAAGGTCAAAGGTGGGGGCGGCAAGGTCGGCGTCGGCGGAGAGGGCAACGCCCAAATCTTCGGTGACCACCGCGCCGCAACCGCCGGGGAGGCCGCAAAAGCCGATTTTGAGCTTGCGCGGCAGCGCCATGGCGAACTCGGTAGCCATCAGCCGGTCGCCGACGGCGCGCGCCAGCGGGGCGATGTCGAGCGCGTCTCCCAGGATGCCGGAGCCGTGATCGCAGGCGTTCAGGTTCCGGATGGTGGCGCCCCCGGCGCCAAGGGTGGCGATGCCGCCGTCGAGCAACGTCGTCAACGTCGGCATGACCCCCTCGAAGGCGAGATGATGAATCTGGAAGTTCTGCCGGGTGGAGAGATGGGCGGTTCCGTTTCCGTGGGCCTTGGCCACAGCGGCCACGGCCCGCAATCCGGCGGCGTCGACGATCCCGGCGGGAACCTTGGTCCTTATCATGTACGACCCGGCCTTGCGCTGGGAATAGACCCCCATCTCCACCCGGTCGTGGGTGAAGTCGTCGGGGAGAATCTCCCCGGCCATGAAGGCGGCGGCCTTGTCGGCGAAGGCGGCCAGCGCCGCCCGGTTGGCTTCGGCGAGGGCGCCGAGAGTGAATTGCACGCTCATGGATCGTTCCTTGTTCGATTCGTTCGTTATCCCGCCACGCCCCGGTAAACAAGCTGGGAGCCGATGAAAATCAGCCACCCCAACAGGGCGAAGCGCAAAGGCCGGGCCGGGACTTTCGAGGCGAACTGGACCCCGGCCAGGGCGCCGAAAATCCCTCCCGCCACCAGCTCCGCCAGCAGGGGGCCGTCCACGTTCCCCATCCCCAAGTGTATCCCGCCGCCCACGGCGGAGAGAACCAACCCGAAGATGATATCGGTCCCCACCACCGTGCAGGCGAATAGATTGGTGGAAGAGAGCAACAGCAGCGTCCCCAACGCCCCGGCCCCGGCGGAGGAGAAGCCGACCTCAATGCCGATGAGGAAGGTGAAGAAAGGGATCAGCCGTCGCAGCAGATCGTGGTGTTTCGCCAGATCGATCCGGCGCACCATCAGGTAGATGTTCAGAAAGGCCGAGAGAAGGACGATCCCCCCCACGATGGCCAGAATGATCGCCTTCAGTTCGGGGCTTTGGGCCAGATGGCCGAGGAACGTGGTCCCCCCCCCCACCCCCCGCGCCCCCCCCCCCCCCCTCCGCCGGGGGG
>JADGCD010000216.1:0-2022 GCA_015229165.1 Nitrospinota bacterium
TCCTCTGGGCCGAACAGGTTCCGGCCAAGTTGGGCCCCACCGTTCCCGAGTTGGCCCCGCTCCTTTCCCCTGTGGCGACCCCGGTGGAAAAGTGCGCTTTCTCCTGCATCCGGGACGACCGGTTCGCGCAACGACTGGCCGCCACCAGGCGGGACCAGTTCCTCCTCGCCGGGATCGAGGCCCACGTCTGCGTCTTCCAGACGGCCGCCGACCTGCTGGAAAAAGGGTACGAAGTCCATGTGGCCGCCGATGGCGTCGCCTCCCGGACGGAGGAGAACCGCCGGATCGGGCTCGACCGGATCGCCCGGGAAGGGGGCGTCGTCAGCAGTGTGGAGATGGCCCTGTTCGAACTGTCGGGGCAGGCCGGGGGCGACGAGTTCCGTCGACTGGTCGGGATCGTCAAGTAAGGGCACTGCGCGGCGACTACTCCCGCCACCCCTTCTGGCGCACCCCCGCGTTGATTGCGGCAAGGGAGGGCTCGGCAGCAAGGAGGCGCACGACCGGCCCGATGGCGAACGGCTCCCCCTGCGCTACCAGCCGGTCGTAGAGGGTCCGCATGAAGCGGAGGTCTTCTTCCGTATCGATAGTCAGCCGGTCGCTCCGCCCGACCAGCGGCGGCGGCGGGGCGATCCGGATCAGGCGGAACCGCTCCGGGTGGGTGTAGAGATAGGGGGTCACATGCTCCCGGCAGGGGGGATCGACGCTCTCCCGGTGGGCGGTCATAAGCGCCGACGCCGACACCACCTCCGCCGTGGCCCCCAGCGGAACCGTTCCGGCGACGCCGGTATGGTCGCCTCTCCCCGCGATGTGCGCCTCGATCAGCAGATCCAGGGCGCCCGGGTCGAGCAGCGGATTGTCCGCCGTTATCCGGCAGAAGGTGGCGTCCGGGAACGCGGCCAGCGCTCCGGCGAACCGGGCCAGCACATCCTCCACCGGGCCGCGATAGTGGTCCACCCCCAGCGCCGTCGCCTCGGCCACGGTGGCGTCGTCCGCCGGTTCGACGGTGGTGGCGACGACGATCCGCCCCACCCGGCGCGCCTCCCGCAGGCGGGTCACCACCCACGCCAGCAGCGAACGGTCGCCGATGGGGGCGCCGATTTTCCCCGGCAGACGGCTGCTCCCGGCCCGGGCCTGGACGATGGCCGTGACCGGGGGCGGTTGCGGCTCTTCCCGCCGTGGGGTATCATCCGGCATAGTCTTCCCCGATACGGTGCGGTTATGGAAAATCTCAGAGTATACGAAGCGGCGCGGAAACTGAACATCGAAACCGCCGAGCTGATGGCCCGGCTGGCCGCGCGCGGCGTCACCGTTACCGGTCCTATCGACACCGTCACCGAGGCCGACCTCGACGCCGTGGCCGAAGAGTTGAAATCCGCGCCCGCCAAAGCCGAGGCTTCCGCCGAACCGGCCCCCGCGCCGGTGCTGCGGCTTGCCCCCCGGGAAGAGAAACCGGCGACCCCCGCCGATGACGCGGCGCCCGCCGTCGAAGAGACGGTCGCGGAGAAGGCGCCCCATCACCCGAAGACCCATCACACGGCTCCCGCCCCGCACCACGCGTCGAAAGCGTCCAAAACCCCCACGGCGTTGGCGTCGGGGGCGTTGGCGCTCGCCGCGCTGGCGTTGCTTCTGACCTACGGACTCTACACCACCGTCAAGGAGCAGGGCGCCGGAATCGCCACCCTGGCCGACCGGACCGTCGCCACCGCCGCCGCCGCGCAGGACGCCTCCCTCAACGCCGAGTCGGCCCTCTCCATGAGCGTCAACAACGGCAATCGGCTGACCCAGCTTGACCGGCGAGTCGCCGTGGCCGAACAGGCCCGCCTCACCGGCGAGCTGACCCGCCGCTCGGCGGCGCTGGGCGAGCTGGCCCCCACCCTTCCGGGGGCGCAGGCGGAGCGGGTGGCCGCCTTCGCCCGCCGCCTCGAAGCGTTGGCCCGCGCCCTGTGACCGGGGCGGCCCTGGCCGCCGTGGCCACCGGCGGGGCGCTCGGTTCGGTCGCCCGCTACCTCGTCTCCGCCTGGG
>JADGCD010000216.1:2049-3406 GCA_015229165.1 Nitrospinota bacterium
CACGCTGGCGGTCAACCTTGTCGGCTGTTTTCTCATCGGGCTGGTCATGGAGTTGACCGAGACCCGTTTTCTCATCGCCCCTCCGGTGAAGATCTTCCTGACTGTGGGGTTTCTGGGGGGCTTTACCACCTTCTCCACCTTTTCGTTCGAGACCCTGGCCCTGCTACGCGAGGGGGAGAGCGGCCTTGCGCTCCTCAACGCCGCCGGTTCGCTGGCGTTGGGGCTGGTCGGCGTATGGGGGGGGATGGTGGCGGGACGGGGGATCTGACCATGGCGACATTGACCGACGGCAAGCGGATCGCGATCTACATCGGCGAGGCCGACCGGTACGAGGGGAAACCCCTCTACCGGGCGTTGCTTCACGCCGCCAAGGAGGCGGGGGTCTCCGGCGGGATGGTGATCCGGGGGGTGGAGAGTTTCGGCGCCTCCGGCGTCCATACCGCCCGGCTGTTGCGGCTGTCGGAAGATCTGCCGCTGGTGGTTCACTTCGTCTGCGAAGCGGAGCGGATCGACCGGCTGGTTCCGGTTCTCGACCGGATCATGGAAGAGGCGGGCGTCGGCGGCGTGCTGACGGTGACCCCCATCGCCTTCGCCCGGTACGCCCCCGCCGGTCAGTAGACCATCTCCTGAAGTCCCTTCTTCCGCTGCTCGCGTATTACCGGGACAGGACACTAGCTACATCATGTTCCTGATCTGTGTTGCAAGGTGTCCAATGTCCGAGGAGGTCATGCAATTACGGGAAAAGTGTCTGGTCATGATAATGCGCTTTTCGCTCCATAAGGCGTAGCGATGGCTATCCGAAGGCGCCACTGATTCGTCCTCATCCAGCGTAAAGGCAGTTTTGAAGTTGTGCCAATAGCTCTTACCAAAGCAGACAATGGCGAGGGGCTGGCGCGTCGCTTTCATTTCCCGCAGCAAGGGAAAGCGTGTCTTTTTACATTCCTTCATATACGTGCCGATGTTACTTCCATCAAAGCCGAACGTGGAGCGTTGAACGGAGCTCCATCCCTGAATGCATGGTTTGGCGATGGGGAACAGGTTGGTGTTGAAAACCCTGCTTCCCTCTCTCCAAAGCCGATTCGTTCCGTATTCCTCCCATTTGACAAACCGGCGGGCGGCGGGATCGAAGGCGTAGAGTAGCCGTACAGGATCAGAGGTTTTTGGATCTTTCTAAGCCGTCCGTGGAAATAGGGTAGAACCCGGGCGGGGCCGGGCGCCGGAGGCGTTGCCCCATCTCGACGCCGTCGTCGCCTCGGGCTTCGCTACTCCCGAAGTGGTCGAGGCGGCCAGGACCCTGAAAGTCAAGCTGGGTCTCCCCCGTCCCTGACCGCGCCGTCGGCGTAGCTGTCCGCAACTG
>JADGCD010000021.1 GCA_015229165.1 Nitrospinota bacterium
GCTGCCGATCCGGGCGATTCTTTGGGCGCGGTTGAGGCTCGCTTCGCTCTTGCGCAACTCCTCTTCCACTCTCTTGCGGTCGGTGATGTCGGAGACGAGGGCGAACGAGCCGCGCTGGATTCCCCGGTCGTCGAAAAAGGGAGAGGCTCCAAAGAGGCAGGCGACCTGATCGCCGTCGGCCCGGTTCAGCGTGATCTCGTACGAGCTGTGGCGTCCGGCGCCCCGTTCCCGGAGCTGGGCGCGAAATATGGCCGCGTTGGCTTCATCGACAAAGTCGTAGATCGACCGACCCGGCAGCTCCTTCGCGTCGATTCCCAGGATCGCCGCCATCCGGGCGTTGACCTCCAGGGTGACCGCTTCGCTGTCGATGAGCCAGAACCCCTGCATGGTGGTCTGGATGACCGACTGGAGCCGGGCCTCGCTACGGGTCAGCGCCCGTACGCTGCGCAGCCGCTCCAACTCCACCGACGCCCGCTGCGAAAAGATTCCCAGTAGCGCCAGCGCATGCTCCTCGTCCCGCAACGGAGCGCCCTTCAGGACCACCATGACGCCGAGGGGTTCTCCCGCCCGGGAAAGAAGGGGCGCCCCCGCCATCCCTTCGAAGCGGACCCCCGCAGGCGCCGGGAGGTCGGGGTAAAGATCGGAGACTCCCCGCTCGATAGCGACAAGGCGCTTTTCCGCCAACATCTTCCGGCACGCGCCCCCCTCCCGCACCGGGATCTCCATTTTCTGATCCCCCCGGGGGCTGACGGCGATGCCGGTAAGCAGGGCGCCGGTGTCGTCCAACTCGGCGACGAAGGCCATGTCCATGGCCAGCAGTTCGGTGAGCGACCGGGTGAGCGATTCGAAGAACTCCCGCTCCGACGCTGCGCCGATACCGGCGGCAACCAGACGGAACGCCTCGTCGACGCGCCACTGTTCGGTGATGTCCTGCACCGCCCCGACCAGCCGCTCGGGCGCCCCTTCCCTGTCGGTCACGATGGTGATGAAGTCGCGCAACCGTCGGCTCTCTCCGCCGGGACGGACGATCCGGAATTCGAGCGTTGTGGAGGTGAAGTCGGGAAGTCGGGCGATCATCCCGTCGTAAAGCGGGCGGTCGTCGGGGTGGATCATCCCCAGGAACGCTTCGACCGTCGGGACGAACGCGCGCGGATCGACCCCGAAAATGCGGTACGTCTGGGGGGTCCAGAAGAGGCGGTTCTCCTTCAGCCGCCATTCCCACGAGCCGGCGTCCATGAGCCGTTGCGACATGGCCAGAAGATCCCGCGCCTGCAACAGCTCCACGCTGGCGGAGGGGGCGTCGGTGGCAGGTCGAAAGAGGCCGCTTGCCAGCCGAACGCCGACGGCCTCGAAGAGCGTGGCGTCGATTTCGTAGGGGCGATCGACGCCGTCGGCGCAGCGAATGAACGCCGCCGACCGGGAAGGCGCCTCCCCTGTGGAGGCCAGCGCGACCCATTCCCGGAACCAGAGGTCGGTGTCCCGGTCATGTTCGGGGGGAAAGAGGGCGGTAAGGGGGGCGCCGAGCAGCTTCCTGCCGGTCAGTTCGCAAAGCGCACGGTTGGCGAATGCGACCGTTCCGTTGTCGACGCGCACGACCACCAGGGGGTCGGCGAGCCGCTCGGCCCATCGGCGAAAGAAAGAGTCAGGATCGATCAACGGGCTGGAAGCGTCGGGCGGAGTCATTTCCATCAAGTTCCCCTCTTCTGCGCCTCATCGTAGCACGCCTCTTCTGTCTGGAAGCAGGGGGGAAATGAGGGTACGCGGTCCCGTGGAGGGATGGCGGCTCAGCCGTTGCGGATCGCCTCAATCGCCTGTTCGGTCTCCCGGTCGATCCGTTCCCGCTCCGCTTGAAAATCTTTCCGGGCGGCGGCGATCTGGTCGGCGAAATCGGGACGCCCGCCCGATTTCTTGATCTTCTCGTCGAGCATGATCTGGGCTTCGGCGATGCGGGCTTCCCCCACTTTGCGCCGTTCGGCGATCCGCTCTTTCTGCTCAGGGGTGAGGCATCGGGTCTGCCCCCCCATTTTGCCCGCCTTTTCCATCGCCAGTTCTTGGGCCGATTTCACCTGATTTCTCCTCATGCAGTTCCAGTGTTTTCGACCGGACCGGGACGATGGTCTTGACCACCATTCCCGACGTCAGCGGATCGTTGACGTCGGCCCCGTTGAGAGCCGCCGTCTCGATGGCCAGTCCTTCATCGCCGCTGGCGAACGCCGTCAGCGACCGCCACGACTCTCCGGCGGCGACCGTGCGCAACTGGATGGTGTACGGCGGGCGCCCCCCCGGTCCTTCGACTTTGCCGTAGGGGAGTCCGGCGATGGCTTCAAGGTAGCGGTCGCGGAAATCCTCCGCCTTCTTTTCCCGGGTCTTCAGAAGAGAGGACGCCTGGTCGGCTTCGATGATCCGGGACACCGTGTCGGGGTGGGAGGCCATGAAGCCGTGATAGCCGATGGCTTTCTGCCGCTCCATGCGCCGCAGCGAATGGAGGAACCGGGACATCCCCGCCGGGTCGTATCCGGCGTCGTAGGCGGCGATCATGCCGATCCGGTCCGATTCCATCTCGTTCTCCCGCCCGTAGCCGGAGATGATCTGCTGGGAGAGGGACTGGCTCACCGCTACCCAGGCGCCCGCGTTTTGCCGGGCATCCTCGCTGGCCGCCAGAACCCCCAACGTCAGCAGGAGCGAGCCGAGGCTCTTTTTCATCTGCTTGACCGAGTGGTGCCCCACCACATGGCCGATTTCGTGGCCGAGAATGTTGGCAAGCTCCGCCTCGGAATTGACAGCAGCCAGCAACCCCCGGGTCACATAGATGTAGCCGCCGGGGAGGGCGAAAGCGTTGACCATGTCGGCGTCGATCACCTTGAACTGGTAATCGAACTCTGGGTCGAGGATGTGGCGCAACACCCGCTTGCCGACAGTGGTCACATACTGCTGGAGATCGGGATCGGCCACCAACCCGTACTGGGCCACGATGGCCTTGTCGTTCTCCCGTCCGATCTCCTCTTCATCGGCGCCGTCGTAGAGGGCGCGGGCCGGGCCGGAAGCGCCAATAACGATCAGCGCCGTCAGGAGGGAAACGATAGCTCTTGCGCCGGACCTCATGGTATAACTCTTCGCAAAATATTATCTTAGCATGGATTCTTCACCCCGCCTCAACCGGCGGCAACGGGAGAGAAACCGGATGAACGGTCTTGGCGTCGGCGTCGTACAGATGGCCATGGGGCCGTCTGCGCCCCACAACATTGAGACGGCCAGACGGCTCGTCATTCGGGCGGCGAGCATGGGCGCACGGATCATTCTGCTGCCGGAGCTCTACAAGACCCCCTATTTTTGCACCGTCGAGGACGTGGCCCATTTCGATCTGGCCGAACCGCTGGAGGGGGAGAGTTTCGCCGCCTTCTCGCCGGTGGCCAGGGAGCAGGGGGTCTGGATCGTCGTCCCGATCTTCGAGCGGCGCGCCGCCGGGATTTACCACAACAGCGTCATTCTCATCGGCCCCGATGGAACGCGGCAGGGGCTCTACCGAAAGACCCATATCCCCGACGACCCCGGTTTCCACGAGAAGCATTACTTCACTCCCGGCGACCTCGGCTACCCGGTGTTCGACGTGGGGGGGATTAAGGTGGCGGTCCTGATCTGCTGGGACCAGTGGTACCCGGAGGCGGCCCGGCTGGTGGCCCTCAAGGGGGCGCAGGTGATTTTCTATCCCACCGCCATCGGTTGGACGCCGTCGGAGAAGGAGGGCGAAGGGGCGATGCAGCACGACGCCTGGCGGACCGTCCAGCGGGGGCACGCCGTGGCCAACGGCCTGACCGTGGCCGTGGCCAACCGGTGCGGTTACGAGCCGACGCCGGGGGGGGAGGGGATCGAGTTCTGGGGCGGCAGTTTCATCGCCGGACCGATGGGGGAGATCGTGGCCGAAGCGGGTGAGGAGGAGACCGTGCTGGTGACGACGGTCGATCCGGCCGCCTCGGAGCGGATCCGCCGCATCTGGCCCTTCTTCCGCGACCGGCGGATCGACCTGTTCGGACCGTTGACCCAACGATTCATCGACGACGAGGAGCCCCGACCGTGACCCAGACCCCCGCCCGCCTCGGCTATCGTTTCCCCGCCGAGTGGGAGCCGCACGAAGCGACGTGGCTTTCGTGGCCCAAGAATCCCGACGATTGGCCCGGCAAGATGACCGTCGTTCCGTGGGTCTATGCCGAGATGGTCCGGGCGTTGGCCCCCGGCGAGACCGTGCGAATACTGGTCAACGACGCTGCGATGGAGAAGCGGGCCGCCTCGGTGTTGCGCCGGGCGGGGGCGCCGCTGGACCGGGTGGAGTTCTGGCGGATGACCACCGACCGGAGCTGGACCCGCGATTTCGGCCCGATTCATCTGGTCGGCCCAAAGGGGAGAGCGATTCTCGACTTCCATTTCAACGGCTGGGCCAAATACGACGACTGGAAGAACGACACAAAGGTCGCCGCAAAAGTGGCGAAGCGGACAAAGCTTCCCCTGTTCGACGCGAAGCTGAACGGTCGCCCCCTGCGGCTGGAAGGGGGGGGGATAGAGGTCAATGGTCTCGGGACGGTCATTACCACCGAGGAGTGCTATCTCGACCCGAAGAAGCAGGTCCGCAACCCCGGCGTCGGTCGGGCCGACTACGAGCGTGCCTTCGCCGACTATCTGAACGCGCCCAACACCCTGTGGCTCAACTGCGGCGTGGCGGGGGACGACACCCACGGGCATATCGACGACATCTGCCGCTTCGTCAATCCGACCACGCTGGTTTTGGCGGTGGAGAACGATCCGTCGGACGTGAACTACGAGCCGTTGCAGGAGAACCGGGAGCGGTTGCAGGGGATGCGATTGCAGGACGGCGCCCGCCCGACGGTAGCGGAGCTGCCGATGCCGGGGCCGATCGTCTATGACGGGAACCGTCTCCCGGCCTCTTACGCCAATTTCTACATCGCCAACGGGACGGTGATCGTCCCGACTTTCAACCACCCGAACGACCGTGTCGCCCTCGGCATTCTGCAAGAGCTGATGCCCGACCGGCGCGTCGTCGGCATCCACGCCGTCGATCTGGTCTGGGGGCTCGGCACGCTCCATTGCCTGACGCAACAGGAGCCCGCGACTACGCGTCGCAGCGAGGGTCTCGCCCCCTGACGGGGTCTCGACGCCTTACCGTAAAGGGAAAATAGTCGGCGTCTCCGCCGCCTGCTCTTGGAAGGGTGGAGGAGGCTTGCGCCGAAAAGGTCGCCACGATTTTACGCGGGCGATGAGGGGCTCGCCCCCTTGACGCCACCTACCCCCATGGAAAGATCGCCGCGCCCATCAGCAGAATGAGGACGTAGACCGCCTTCTCGTAGGAGCGGGCGCCGCTTAGGGCGAAAAGGGTGGCGCCAAGGCCGGTTCCGAAGATCACCAGCGGGATCGCCACCAGAAACTGGTCGATGACGGCGCCGGTGGTGGCGCCGGTGGCGGCGTGGGCCACGATCACGATGATCCCGGCGAAGAAGAAGTAGCTGGCAAGGGTCGCCTTGACGATCTCTTTCCCCCGGTCGTGCAGGGTGACGTAAATAATTGCGGGGGGGCCGTTGGTCGACATCCCGGCGCCGAGGATTCCCGACGCGATTCCGGCCGCCACTCCCCATGCCGTTCCCGGCGAGAGGATCACCCGCTTCATGAAGAGACGGTAGGCGGCGTACCCGACCAGCAGGAACGAGAGGATCATCCGGATGACCCGCTCGTCGGCGTAGTGGAACAGGGAGAGCCCCGGCGCCAGTCCGATGAGGGCGCCCGCCAGCAGGGGAATCACTGCCGTCCGGTCGGCTTTCCCCCGCATCTGGATATACAGAATCGTGTTGACGATCTGGCCGCACAAAGCCACCAGCGGCACGACCAACGACGGGGAGAGGAAAAAGGTCAGTAACGGGACGGTGATCAGGCCGAATCCGAACCCGGCGTACCCCTGCACCAGCGATCCGAAAAGGATGACCGCCGCGACTGGCAGAAGGGTCTCCAAGCGGTTAGCGCCCGTCCATGCCGTTGCGAACGGAGCGGACAAAGGCCCCCAGCGCCGCCGGGGCGTCGGCGGTCCGCTTGACGGAACGGATCACCCTCATCGCCTGGCTACCGATGATGATTCCGTCGGCGACGGCGGCGAAGGCTTTCGCCTGCGCCGGGGTGGAGATGCCGAACCCCGCCAGAACCGGGGTCTTGGTCATCCCCTTGAGGGTCTTGACGTCTTTGGCGATGGAGGCCGGTTTGGCGTCGGCTCCGCCAGTGACGCCGGTGACGTTGATGTAATACAGGAACCCCGTACTGATCGCGGCGATCCGTTTCATCCGGGCCGGGCCGGAGGTGGGAGCGGCCAGCAGGATGGTGTCCAGCCCCGCTTTCCGCGCCGGTTCCAGAAACTCGTCGTACTCGTCCACCGGGGCGTCAGGGATGATGATCCCGTCGAACCCTGCAGCGGCGGCATCTTTCATGAAGCGGGGCGTTCCGTGGTTGATGACCAGCGTCGAGGCGAGCATGGCCACCAGCGGGACGTCGCAGCTTATGCGCAGTCTCTCCACCATCGCCAGCGACTTGATGACGTTGGTCCCCCCGGCGATGGCACGCAGGAACGACTCCTGAATCACCGGGCCGTCGGCCAGCGGGTCGGAGAAGGGGAGCCCCAGCTCCACGATGTCGGCGCCGTTGTCGGCGGCGGCTTTCACCAGATCGACGGTCCGGGCCAGCGACGGGTCACCGGCAGTCAGGAAGATGGTGAGCGCCTTGCGCTTTCCGCCGCGCAGACGGGTGAATGCCTGGTCGATCCTGCTCACGGCCGTTCCCCCCCGTCGCCAAAGTAGCGTTGCGCCACTTCCACGTCTTTGTCGCCCCGACCCGACAGGCAGACCACCAGCGACTGGTTCTTTTTCATCTTTTTCGCCAGCTTCAGGGCATAGGCCACGGCGTGGGCCGACTCGAACGCCGGGATGATCCCTTCCACTTTCGCCAGCGTCTCGAAGGCTTTGAGGGCCTCCTTGTCGGTGATGGCGCCATAGATGGCCCGCTTCGTGTCCTTGTAATAGCTATGTTCCGGCCCCACGCCGGGATAGTCGAGCCCGGCGGAGATGGAGTGGGTCTCCATGACCTGCCCGTCTGCGTCGAGCATAACGTAACTTTTCGCGCCGTGCAGGACGCCGACCTTTCCCCGGTTCAGCGGGGCGCCGTGACGCCCGGTGGAGAGGCCGTCGCCCGCCGCCTCAACGCCGTACAGGGCGACGGTGGCGTCGTCGTGGAAGGGGTGGAACAGCCCCATGGCGTTGGAGCCGCCGCCGACGCAGGCGACCAGCGCGTCGGGAAGGGCGCCTTCCTTCACCAGCATCTGGAGTTTCGTCTCCTCGCCGATGACCGCCTGAAACTCCCGCACGATCTTCGGGAAGGGGGCGGGGCCGGCCACGGTGCCGACGATGTAGTGGGTCTCCCGGACGGTTCCGATCCAGTTGCGGATCGCCTCGCTCATGGCGTCTTTGAGCGTCTTCGTGCCGCTGGTGACGGGGATGACGTTGGCGCCGAGCATCTTCATCCGGAAGACGTTGAGCTTCTGCCGCTCCATATCGACGGCCCCCATGAAGACGTCGCACTTCAGGCCGAAAAGGGCGGCCGCCGTGGCGGTGGCGACCCCGTGCTGCCCGGCGCCGGTCTCGGCGATGACCCGCTTCTTCTTCATGCGGACGGCCAGCAGCGCCTGTCCCACGGTGTTGTTGATCTTGTGGGCGCCGGTGTGGTTCAGGTCTTCCCGCTTCAGGTAGATGCGGGCGCCCCCCACCTTTTCGGTGAGCCCCTTCGCGAAGTAGAGGGGGGTCGGGCGACCGATATAGGTGGAGCGGTACCGGTCGAGGAGCTTGCGGAACTCGGGAGAGGCCATGGCCTGCTCGAACTCCCGGTCCAGCGCTTCGAGCGCGGGCATCAGGGTTTCGATCACATAGCGGCCGCCGTAGACGCCGAAGTGGCCCTGCTCGTCTGGGGTCATATGAATTCGCCGTGAGTGGGAAAAATGAGGTTCCGTCGCCCCCGTTCGGGAGTCGGCCGGTGGTTTGTCATGCCCGCTCTGAACAAGTGACTCGCCGCGCCTGCGCAGGATCGGTGGGGGCCCTTCGCCCGGGGAGCGTCGCCAACATGTTGATTTTGGAGCGGGCGACGGGATTCGAACCCGCGACCCTCAGCTTGGGAAGCTGATGCTCTACCAACTGAGCTACACCCGCCCTGAAAACCAGACGCGAATTGTACCACACTTGCCCAAAATGCAACCCTGCACGGCGTGGGATTGGAAAAAAAACTTTGGCTTATCTTTCCCCTCTCCCGGTTGACGAAGCCAAACGGACACCCTAATATGACTGCTTGCATCCGAACACTTTGGCGCCAGGTGGAATCGTTCCCGAACGGCGCCGTCAGAGGAGTCTTCACTACCCATGCAGCACGACGAATTCGCCAAAGAGCGCTCCATCGATCTCAGCTTCTACCGTGACTGGGTTTCGAAGCGGGAACAGGCGCGCCAAGCCGACGCCAAAAAGGCGACCCATTTCGTCACCATTTCGCGGGAATTCGGATGCCTTGGCTACGATGTCGCCACCGGGTTGATCGCCCGCATCGAAAAGGAAACCGGCGAAAAGTGGAGCCTCTTCACCCGGAAGATGCTCGAGGAAATGGCCGCCAGCGCCGAGTTTGACAAGGACAACGTCCACGAGATCGCCGAGACCCGCTGGTCCTTCAAGGACTGGTTCGTCGACGCGCTGGTTCCCTCCTACCTCAAGTCGCAGCAGACCAAAGTGTTCGAGCGGATGCGCAATATCATCCTGAACCTGGCCGACAAGGGACACTGCGTCATTCTGGGGGGGGGCTCGCAGATCATCACCCACAAGCTTGATCCGAAAAAGTTCGAAGGGCTCCACTTCCGGGTCACCGCCTCCTACGAGTGGCGGCTACACCGGATGATCGAGCTCAACAAATGCGACCGCTCCGAGGCGGAGAGCCTGATCCGGGGCAACCAGGCCAACCGGGACCAATTCATCCGTGACTTCACCGGGCTTTCGGCCTCCGACCCGTTCCTCTACCATGTCATCTTCAACAACGGCAAGAACGACACCGAGATGATGGTCGATATCGCCTACCACTATCTGGCGAAAAAAGGGGCCTTCAAGGCGTAAGCGGAAAGGGGGGCTCCCTCCCGGCGGATGGAGAGCCCCCAACCCATGAAGATACTTTACGGCGCCAATTTTCGCGTGGGGCAGACGGGGGAATTCCTCGCCATCGCCCTCGAACGAATGGGGATCGACTTGGTCCCCTTCACCCCCAGCGGCGACGCTCCCGACGGCTGGCTCACCGTCGATCCGCAGGTCGACGCCGTGGAATTGTTCCGCGCCGAGGCGGCCGATGCCGATCTCTTCCTCATGGTCGAATCGTCCACCGGTCAGCCCTTCCTGCCGCGCAACATCCCCGACCTGCCGATCCCCACCGCCTACTGGCTCTACGACAACTATCTCAATTTCCGGTGGAACAAAGAAGTGGCGGCCCTGTTCGACCACGTCTACTTCGCCCAGCAATACCGGATGCGCCAGGCCCACGCCTATGGCCGGACCAACGTCCATTGGCTCCCCTTCGCCGCCGACGAGGTGTTCCACCGGAACTTCCACTGCGACCGGGACATTGACATCGGCTATGTCGGCTCCATTACCGGCCAGAAGAAACGCTACTTCGCCGACCTGGAAAAGGCCGGGCTGACCGTCACCACCAACGACCGGTATCTCTCCTACGACGAAATCGGCCGCTTCTACAGCCGATGCAAAGTGGTCTATAACATACTGGCCCGGCGGGACATGAACGTGCGGACGTTCGAAGCCCCCGCCGCCGGGGCGGTGGTGGTGAACCAGCGCTGGATCGACGAGGGGGTCCACGACATCTTCAAGGAGGGGGAAAGCATGCTTTTCCATTCCTTCCGCGACGCCCCCTCCATCATCCGCCGCATCCTGGCCGACGACGCCGAGCGTGAGCGGATCGGCGCCAACGGCGAACGGATCGTCATGGCAGGGCATACGTACCGCCACCGGGCCCAGCGGATCATCGACGCCGCCGCCGTCGGCGTCACCGATGGGCGGGTCGCACGGAACCGGTCGTTTGTCATACCGGTGGCCGAGGGGCTGACTTGCTTGCACCGCGACTTCGGCTGGTTCGGACGGGCGCAGGCGGCCATGAAAACCGCCTTTCGGCGCTCCTTCGGCGGAACCGTCCGGGCGTTGCTCCGGTTCGGCTGGTGGCGCATCAAAGAAAAAGTCGAGAAAACGATCTGGTCTTTCGGCGTGGCGCCGGTCTGACCTACATAACAAAGAGAGAGGGTTTCGACATGACCATCGCCATCATCACCGGCTCTTGCGGACTGGTCGGCTCCGAGTGCGTTCGCCACTTCGCGCGGCAGGGAATGACGGTCGTCGGCGTGGACAACGACATGCGCCGCTATTTCTTCGGCGACGAGTCCTCCACCGGCTGGATGCGGACGCGTCTTGAGGCGGAGCTGGGGGATGCGTACCGCCATTACTCCATCGACATCCGCGACACCGCCGCCATCGACCGGCTCTTCGCTGATTATGAAGGGGAGATCGGGCTGGTCGTCCATACCGCCGCCCAGCCGTCCCACGACTGGGCCGCCCGCGAGGCGCTGACCGACTTCACCGTCAACGCCAACGGGACGCTGAACCTTCTCGAAGCCACCCGGCATCGGGCGCCGGAGGCGGTCTTCATCTTCACCTCCACCAACAAGGTGTACGGCGATACCCCCAATTACCTGCCGCTGGTTGAGGGGGAGAGTCGTTGGAACGTCGATCCGTCCCACCCCTACGCCGCCCGCGGGATCGACGAGATGATGAGCATCGACCAGTCGAAACACTCCCTCTTCGGCGCCTCCAAGGTGGCCGCCGACATCATGACGCAGGAATATGGCCGCTACTTCGGCATGAAAACCGGCGTCTTCCGGGGGGGGTGCCTCACCGGCCCGGCCCACTCCGGCGCGGAGCTTCACGGGTTTCTCTCTTACCTGACCAAATGCGTCCTGACCGGGAAGGCCTACACCATCTTCGGCTACAAGGGAAAGCAGGTCCGGGACAACATTCACAGCGACGACCTGGCCCGGGCTTTTGAAGCCTTCTATGAAAACCCCCGCCCCGGCGAGGTCTACAACATGGGGGGTGGGGTCGCCTCCAACTGCTCCGTGCTGGAGGCTTTCGCCATCGCCGAAAAAATCACCGGCAAGAAGGCGCGCTTCACCCTCTCCGACCAGAACCGGATCGGCGACCACATCTGGTATATCTCCGACCTCGGAAAGTTTCGCAGCCATTACCCCGCATGGGACATCCGCATCGGCATCGAGCGGATCATCGAGGAGATCGTGGCCGAAACCGAGCGGCGGCTTGCGGTGGGCGAGGGCGCCTGACCTCCATGCGTGTCGATTCCACGGCGGTGCGGAAGATCCTGGTCATCCGGCTACGCTCCATTGGCGATATTC
Source organism: Nitrospinota bacterium (assembly GCA_015229165.1). Lineage (GTDB taxonomy): Bacteria > Nitrospinota_A > UBA7883 > UBA7883 > JADGGD01 > JADGCD01. The sequence continues at coordinate 11,534 of JADGCD010000021.1, forward strand.
TTTTGACCAACCCGGTCCTTGAGGCGCTGCGGGAGGGGTATCCGCACGCCACCATCGACATGCTGGTGGACGACCTGTTCGTCGATGTTCTGTACGGCAACCCGAATGTCGATCGGGTCTTTCCCCACACCCGGCGCGTCGAAGGGCCTAAGTGGAAAAGCGATCTGGCCTTCATCCGGGCCGTGCGTCGCCAGAAGTACGACATGGTGGTCGATCTTCAAGGGGGGCCACGTGGCGCGTGGCTCACCTTTTTTTCCGGCGCCCGCTACCGGGTGGGACATCCGTTTCGCCTTCGCAACCGGCTCGCCTACAACCTCTACGGCGAACACCCCCGACCCGACGACCATTCGTGGCTCGTCCAGTTCAAGACCATCGTCAATCTCGGATTCCCCCCTCCCGCAAAGCCCCGCTTCCATGTGGATATCGACCCGGCGGTGAAAGCGTCGGTGCGGGAAAAGCTCGAACGCAAAGGGCTCCTGTTCGATCGCCCCCTGGTGCTGTTGCATCCCGGCGCGCGGATCGACGAGAAGCGGTGGCCCGCGCCGAAGATGGGAGAGCTGGCCCGCTGGCTGGTGGACGAGAAGGGGGCGGCGGTCATTCTGGCGGGCGGGCCCGCCGACCGGGGAGAGGTCGATGCCATACGGAAAGCTTCAGGTTATGCGCTCCCCACCTTTGCCGATTTGACTGTGGCAGAACTGATGGCCCTGATCGGCGGTGTCGATCTGCTTGTCTGCAACGATTCCGGCCCCATGCATATCGCCGGCGCTTTCGACACCCCCACGGTCGCGCTGTTCGGGCCGTCCGACCCGGCGCTCTGGTCGCCGGTCGGGGACCATCACGCCATTCTTACCCCCGCCCCCATGGATTGCATGCCGTGCGACCAGAAGGGGTGCCCCCGGTCGGGGGACCATTGCATGACCCGGATCGATATCGATGCGGTGAAAGAGACCGTGGAACGATTTGGGCTTCACTGATTTCGAAACGTCTTCTGTTGCCAGAACCTTTACGTTAAGTTAGGATGAATCAAGGGGCTGCGTGTCTCGCAGGAGCGCGCGCGTTGTCTGTGGGTTGTGTAAAAATTAGGGAACACGCCATCTCGTGAAAAACGGATGAGAGCCGACCGCACGGAAGAGAAACGGCACGGTCTGTTTCCGTTGGGGCGTCCCCACGAGCCGGGCGCGATCTCCGTATTTCAAAGTGGTAGCCTCGTTTCGGCCCTCTTCGAGGCGGCTCCCATCCCCCTGATCATCTTCGACAGCGAACAGGGGGTTCTTTCGGCCAACGAAGCTTTCGCCGCCCTCACCGGTGTGGAGCGGGACGATATTCTGGGACAGTCGCTGGCCGACTTTCTGGAAAGCCCCGGTCCCGAGGTTCTGGGGCAGAGTCTCCAAACCGGCGGCGGCGCCCTTTCCGCATCGCTCAAAAACCCCGAAGGCGCCATCAGCGGCTGGCTCAAGATCATCCCCACCGGCGCGGCCCGTCAGGACGGCGAGGCGGGCTATTTCATCGGACGCTTCGTCGAAGACCGGGTCCTTGCCGGGCGGGAAGAGGGAAGCGGCGAGGCCGAATTCGCCCGGATCAGCGAACTGTTGACCTACTCCCGCCGACTGGTGGAAAACTGCCCCGTCGGCGCATGGGTCATTGATTTCGATACCCTCGACGCGGACGACCAGGGGGAAGACCAGGTCGGACGGCGCCATCGCCAGCTCGGCTTCAAGGCGATCACCCGGCAGGTCAACAGCAAGACCCTGGCCCTCCTTGGCCGCGCCAAAGAGGACATGGTCGGACGCTCCATCTTCCATCCCGAGTTGGTGGATGACGAGCAGGCGGAGCTGATGTCCCGGGAGTTGAAAAGAAGACGGGGGGGAGAAAGCTCCACGTATATCATCGAGCTGAACCGCAAAGGGGGGGGCCGGGTTCCCCTTCTGATCGAAGCGGCCCCCACCCGGCTGGACCCTTCGACCGGGGCGATCATCCAGAGTCTGGCGATGATGGTCGACCTTACCGACCGGTTGCGCATCGAACAGGAGCTCAAGGAAACCGTCGTCGCCCAGACGATCCTCAACGACCTTCTGGCCATTCACTTCCGCAGCGACCCCCTGGAAGCCAAGCTCGAAGAGGCGCTGAACACGGTCCTGTGCATTCCCTGGCTCCACAACGTCAGCCGGGGTTGCATTTTCCTCGTCGATCCTACCCGTGAACGGCTGATCCTTCATGCGACCAGCGGTGTTCCCTCGTCGGTATCCCACCGGTGCCGGAGCGTCACAGCGGGCGAATGCCTGTGCGGGAAGGTGATGGCGTCGGGCGAGTTCCTCTATTCGGCCGGAACCGAAGCGGAGCCGACGGTTCTCCACGCCGACGGCCAGCGACACGGTTATTACATCGCCCCCATCAAGGAAGGGAACGATGTGAAGGCGGTGCTGACGGTATTCCTCGAACCGGGCCGGATTTACAAGGAGAGCGAGGCGGTCTTCCTGAAGGCCGCCGCGTCGGCCATCGGCGGCATCCTGAGCCAGAGCCGCCACATGGAGGCCCTGAAGGAAGCCCGGGCGTCGCTGGAGCAGCGGATCGCCGAGCGGACCCACGAATTGCGCAACGCCAACGAGGCGTTGCAGGCGCAGATGCGCCAGACCGGCGAGGCCCGCACCCGGGCGCTGGAGTCGGAGCGGCGGATGCGCTCCATTCTCGAGAACATGCAGGACATCTTCTACCGGGCCGATCTGGAGGGACGGTTCCTCTGGCTCACCGGAGCGGTCAGCGAAAGCTTGGGGTACGAGCCGGAAGAGCTGATGGGGGTCCGGATGAGGGATCTGTGCGTCACCACCGCCGACAAGGAGAGCCTCATCGACCTGCTGGAGCGGCGGGGCCGGGTTCACGACTACCAGTTCCGCCTGCGTCACAAGAACGGCGCCCCGGTCTGGTTCTCCATCAACGCCCAATACTACCGCGACGGGGACGGCGGGGTGCTGGGCGTCGAGGGGACGTTCCGGGATATCTCCGACCGGAAACAGGACGAAGAGCGTCTGCAACTGGCGTCGCTGGTTTTCGAGAACGCCGTGGAAGGGGTGGCCGTCACCGATCCCGAGGGGCGCATCCTCTCCGTCAACCCGGCCTTTTCCAAGATCACCGGGTACGAGGCGTCGGAGGCCATCGGCCAGAAGACTTCGATCCTCCGGTCCGACCGTCAGAGCGATCCGTTCTACCGGTCGATGTGGGGGGCGCTCCTGACCGTGGGGCACTGGCGGGGGGAGATATGGAACCGCAAGAAATCGGGGGAGGCGTACCCCGAATGGTTGACCATCACCGCCATTCGTAACGATGAGGGGAAGACGATCCAGTACGTCTCGGTGTTCCACGACATCACCGAGTTGAAACGGACCGAGGAGCAGGTCAAGTATCTGGCTTACCACGATTCGCTGACCAAGCTTCCCAACCGGACGCTGCTGCTGGACCGGCTGACCGTGGCGCTGGCCCATGCCCGCCGCAAGCAGAGCCGGGTGGCGGTCATGTTTCTCGATCTCGACCACTTCAAGCGGATCAACGACAGCCTCGGACACGCGGTGGGCGACCGTTTTCTGCAGGATGTGGCCGGACGGATCAAGGCCTGCCTGCGGCAGGACGACACGGTCGGACGGGTCGGGGGGGATGAGTTCATCATCCTGCTCGAAGACGTCCAGACCGTTGACGCCGCCGTCGCCATCGCCCGCAAGGTGATCAAGGCCATGCGCGACCCCTTCGAGTATGAAGGGCACCTGCTTTACGCCGGCGTCTCCATCGGCGTCACCTTCTTCCCCGATGACGCCGACACCCCCGAAATCCTGGTCCGCAACGCCGACATGGCCATGTACCGCGCCAAGGAGAAAGGGCGCAACAATTACCAGCTCTTCACCGCCGAGATGGACGCCATCGCCATGAAGCGGCTTAGTCTCGAAGGGAGTCTGCGACGGGCGGTGGAGGCGCACGAATTCGAGATCTGGTACCAGCCCAAGGTCTGCTTCAAGAGCGGGATCCTCGTCGGTAGCGAAGCGCTGGTCCGGTGGCGTCGGGCGGACGGCGGCCTGGTCTCGCCGGCCGACTTCATTCCGCTGGCGGAAGAGACATCGCTGATCGTTCCCATCGGCGAACAGGTGTTGCGGCAGGCGTGCCTTCAGACGCAGCAGTTGCGCACGCAAGGGTACAAGGACATCACCGTTGCGGTCAACCTCTCTCCCCGCCAGTTCGAACATCGGGGGCTGGTCCGCTCGGTCCGGCGCGTCTTGGAGGAGACCGGCCTGCCGCCGGAGGCCCTCTGTCTCGAAATCACCGAAAGCGCCGTCATGAGCGACGTCACCGCCGCCCTCTCCACGCTGGCGCAGTTCCGCGAGATGGGGATCAAAATCGCCATGGACGACTTCGGCACCGGCTATTCGTCCCTGTCCTTCCTGCGACAGATGCCGATCCACCTGCTCAAGATCGACAAGTCGTTCATTTCAGATATGGAGATCAGCCCCAACGCCGCCGCCATCGCCAACACCATTGTGGCCCTCGGGCACAACCTGAGTCTGACCCTGGTGGCCGAGGGGATCGAAACCGTCCCCCAATACCGGATGCTCAAGGACATGGGTTGCGACGAGATGCAAGGCTACCTGATCGGCAAACCGGTGCCCGACAAGGAATTTGCGGCGTTTCTCGCCTCGTACCGACCGATCGTCTATTAGCGATCGGGAAGTCACTTCCCGGTGGCCAGGCACCCCTTGGTCATCTCCCAGTCCCCCTTTACCACCCGCTCGTACTTCTCGGCGAAGAGCCGGTCGGACTCATAGAGCTTTCCCTTCTGTTTCCGGGACAGGTACTTGCTGAACTGTCCCGGCCCTCCGTTGTACATCGCGTAAAGGGCGCCGGCCAGATGCGGCGGGGGAAGGTCGAGTTTCTTCTTCGCCGCAGACGGAAGGGCGAAGCGGGACAGGTAGAGCGACAGAATATCGATCCCGGCGTCGGCGTTGTAGGCGATGTCCCACCTGAGAGAGGGGATCTCGTACATCCCGCGCCAGACCCGCTCGTTGATTTGCATCAACCCCACCGAGGAGCCGTTGTAGGAGCGCAGATAGGCGGGGCGCTCCCCGGCGAGCCTGAACTGGCTAAAGCAGCTCTCCTGCCATGCGGTGGCCGCGATCATCTGTCCGAACCAGGGGCGCAGCTCGACCGGCGCAGGGGCGTTGCGCTCGCGGCGTTTGACCTTTTCCGCAAGGAGCGTCCGCACGCGGGCGACGTATTCACGCCGGTCGTTTTTTTCCGGAATCCAGGGGAGGGCCGTATTCAGATCAGGCTGTCCCGTCTCGTCCTTTTCCTTCGCCCACGCCATCGGAACCAGGAGCCGCCAGAGGGGGGCAAGCGTTGCGCCGGACTGCGGCGGCAGTGAAGGAGAGGGTGGGGGCGAAGGAAAAGGACGAGACGGGACAGCCTGATCTGAATACGGCCCTC
>JADGCD010000217.1 GCA_015229165.1 Nitrospinota bacterium
GGGGAAGAACGATCAACAATCCTTCGCCAACGCTCTCGACCGGACCCTTACGGGTGATCGAGAGCCAGGCTGACGTCGGAAGCGACGATCCGAATCCGGACCCGCTCCCCCACCGCCCGGTCGATCCGGGGAATCAGCAGACGCCCCGCGTCGAAGGCAAGCTCCGTCAGACCGTCGGCCCGGTGGTGCGCCGCCACCGTTCCGTCGAAGGCGGCCCCGGCGTCGTCGCCCGTGGCAAGACTGCGCGTCAGATCGACGAGAACCTCCTCCGTCGGGCCGACGTTTTGGATCGCCCCCCGGTCGATCAGCGCGATCCGATCGGCGAGACGGGCCACCTCCGGCAGGGAGTGGGTGACGTAGAGCATCGGGATCGACAACTCCTCCCGAACCAGCCGGATGAAAGGGATGATCTCCCCCTTGCTCGCTTCGTCGAGGCTGGCCAGCGGCTCGTCCATCAGCAGCAACCGGGGAGCGCGAAGCAACCCCCGCCCCAGCCCCACCCGCTGCTTCTCCCCGCCGGAGAGACGGGCCGGACTCCGGTCGAGCAGCGGCCCCAGCCGGAGCAGCTCCACCACCCGGTCGAAGGAGACGCTCCCCCCCTTCGACCCAAGCCGGTCGAGCCCGTAGCGCAAGTTTTGCTCCACTGTCCGATGCGGAAAGAGCCGCGCGTCCTGAAAGACGTAGCCGACCGGGCGCCGGTGGGGGGGAAGGTCGATGGCCTGCTCGACATCGAGCCACGCTTCGTCGCCCAGGTAGAACTGCCCTGCGGCGGGGCGCTCCAGCCCGGCCACCATCCGCAGGAAGGTCGTCTTGCCGCTCCCCGACGGGCCGAAGAGGGCCGTCACCCCGTCCGCCGGAACCTGCAAGTGGGCGTTCAGCGAAAAGCCCCCCCGGTCGAGGGCGAAATGGGCGAACAGCTCCGGCGACGGTTTGGCTACCATCGGGCGCCCCTCCGGCTCGCCAGCGACAGCGTCAGCAGCGTCACGAACGAGAAGACCAGCAGCCCCGCCGAATATAGATGGGCTGTCGGATAGTCGATGACCTCCACCGCGTCGTAAATGGCGATGGAGAGCACCTGCGTCTGGCCGGGGATGTTGCCGCCGATCATCAGGACCACGCCGAACTCCCCCACCGTGTGGGCGAAGCCGAGGGTCGCCGCCGTCAGATAGCCGTGGCGGGCCAGCGGCAGGGCCACCGAGACGAACCGGTCCCACGGCCCGGCGCCCAGCGTGGCGGCCGCCTCCAGCAGCTCCTCCCCCACCCCGGCGAAAGCGTCCTGCAACGGACGGACGACAAACGGAAGCGAGAAGAGAACCGACCCGACCACCAACCCCGTGAAGGTGAAGGCCAGCGGCCCAAGCCCGGCGGCGGTGGCCATGCGCCCCAGCGGCCCGTTCGGCGCCAGCGCGAGCAACATATAAAAGCCGAGGACCGACGGCGGCAGCACCAGCGGCAGCGCCACCACCGTCTCCACCACCCGTTTCGGCCACGACCTCCCCCGCGACAGCCACCAGGCCAGCGGCGTGGCGCACACCAGCAGAACCAGCGTGGTGACCGTCGCCAGCTTCAGCGTCAGGAAGATCGGCGTGATGTCCATACGGGTCTACGACGCCCGGTAACCGAACGATTCGACGATCCGCCGACCCGCGTCACTTTTCACAAAAGCGAGAAAGGCGATGGCGGCCTTGTTCCTCCCGCCCCGTTTGAGGAGGCCGCACGCCTGCACAATGGGGTCGTAGAGATCGTCGGGGACTATCCACGACGAGCCGATCACCCCTCCCTCGGCGGCCTTCACCTGCGACAAGGCCACGAACCCGACCGGCGCCGCCCCGGTAAGGGTGAAATGAAGGGTCTGGGAGACGTTCTCGCCGGTGACCAGACGCGATTCGTATCCCTTCACTCCCAGCTTCTCCATCACCTGCAAGGCCGCCCGCCCATAGGGGGCGATGGCCGGGTTGGCGACGGCGATCTTCCCGGTCCCTTTCAGCGACTCCGGGCCGACGGCGCCCTTCGGGTCGGCGGAGACCATCACCAGCCGTCCGAGGGCGTAGGGAAAGCGGCTACCGACGACCATCATCCCCTCCGCTTCGAGCCGGGCGGGGCGTTCATCGTCGGCGGAGAAGAAGAGGTCGAACGGCGCTCCGGCTCCGATCTGGGCGTAGAGCTTCCCCGTGGAGCCGGAGGAGATGGTCAGGGTATGCCCCGTCTCCTTGCCGAATGCCGTCGCCAGGGCATTCATAGGGCCGATAAAATTGGACGCCACCGCCACCGACGCCGAACCGGCGCGGGCGGGGATCGGCGTCAGCGCCAGAAGCGCCAGCAGGATGAGAGGTATTCGCTTCATGATTCGCCCATTCTAGCAGGCCATTGGAAAACCGGTTGAGTTGGCCCGCTGTGTCGAAACCGGATGTAGCAAAGGGGGCGCCGGGAGAGTGGAACAAATCAACTCGCCATTCGTCATATGGTTACGAAACCGTCACCCCATCTCCCGTGTCGTTCTTCCGACAATGTCCGACAGCCTGAATCGGTTATGTACCGAACCAGACTGCGCCATTTCGACGCCGTTTACCCGGATCGAAATGGAACAAAAGGGATATAATCAGAGGGAGCGGTTCCGGCATCACCTGTCATTCGGGAAGCCTTATGGCCATGCATCCTCCCTCCGGGGAGGTCGATTTCCGAGCGCTGGTCGACAGCGTCGCCGACCTGATCTATCAGGTCCGGTTCGTTCCCGACCTCTGTTTCGAGTACGTCTCCCCCTCCTCAACCCGGATGGTCGGCTATACCCCGCAAGAGCATTACGACGATCCCCAGCTCGTGGGCCTGTCGGCTCTCTTCCTCCGCCCGGCGGCGTTCGGTGATGTCCTCGTGCATCGACAGCCAGACCGGGCCGTATTCGGGATGGTCGATGACCCGGACGCTGGCCCGGCACCAGAAGGAAGCGCCGTTCTTGCGCCGGTTCAGGATCTCCCCTTTCCATACCCCCACCCGGTGAATCTCGTCGATGACGATCCGGGCGATCTCTTCCGGCGAGCGGTCGGTGGGGGCGTTGACGGCGGAGACGTGCAGGCCGGTCATCTCTCCCGGCCCGTAGCCGAACATCGCCTCGAAGGCGGGATTGGCGAAGACGATGATTCCGTCGGCGGCCCGGATCAGGTAGACCCCCTCCGTGAGGGAAGAGAGAATCTGGCTGTGCAGATGGGCCTTTTCCTCGGCCTTGCGCCGCAGGGTGATGTCGCGGGCGACGCCGACGATCCGGATCAGCCTCCCCTGTTCGTCGTACCGGGGGTGAAGGTACTGCTCCGTCCAGACCAGCCGCCCCTCTTTGTGATACCAGCGGATCGGAACCGGCGCATCGAACCGTCCTGCGGCG
>JADGCD010000218.1 GCA_015229165.1 Nitrospinota bacterium
CCAGTTGATTTGTGTTGCGCCCGTTTTGGGGCTGTGCGATAAATGAGCCAAGAGTTCAGATTTGGACGCACGACTCCATTGACCGACCGTTCATTCCCACCCACCCCGGGTTTCGCCGCGGCATCCATCGCCGCGCTTCGCACCTATCCGATTTTCCTATTGGAGCTTTACCGGTCATGAACATCTATATTGGGAATCTCTCCTACACCGCCACGGAAGACGATCTGCGCAAGGCGTTCTCCCCCTACGGGACCGTCGACTCCGCCCGGATCATCATCGACCGGGCCACCGGCAAGTCGAAAGGGTTCGGCTTCGTCAGCATGCCCGACGACACCGAAGGGCGGGCCGCCATCGCGGCGATGAACGGAGGCGAGGTCGCCGGACGGAAGATTCGGGCCGATGAAGCCCGCCCGCGTGAAGGAGGAGGGGGATTCGGTCGCTGACCGTTCCATACGAAGCATGATCGACCGGGGTCTCCAAGGAGGCCCCGGTTTTTTTACGCCCGGTGGGGGTGGCTACGGCAGGAGCGACGGCAGCGTCGATTTCACGAACTGTTCGATCTCGTCGCGGACACGGCGGTAGTGGGAGAGAGCCTCCTCCGGCGACGAAGCCGACTTCGCCAGAAAAGGGGGATCGTCGAACCCGTGGTGGACGATCCGGGCGCCGGGGATGGTGGGGCAGGTCTCGTGCGCATGGCCGCAGACGGTGATGACGAGGTCGAACGTGGGGGGAACGATGTCGTCCACCGTTTTGGAGACGTGGGAGGAGATGTCGATCCCCCGCTCCGCCATCACCGCCACCGCGTTCGGGTTCAGCCCGTGCTTCTCGATCCCGGCGGAGAAGACCTCCACCCGGTCGCCCAGGTAGTGACGGCTCCACCCCTCCGCCATTTGGCTGCGGCACGAGTTCCCCGTGCAGAGGAAGAGAAGGCGGGGTTTGCGGCTGGTGTCGTTCATGCCGGGGATTATGGCAGGGTAGAGTGAAGAGGGGAAGTTAGGAAGGGGTTAGGAGGAGGCGTTGCGTTTAAACCGCTCCTCTTGCTTCTTCCAGTCATCGATGTGGATGAAGCGGGAATCGGCTGGCGGATCAATATGTTGATCCCAACGCGTGTCGAGCATTACCTCCACGTCTTTTGAGTAGACGGTACCACCAAAGCGGGTGTGCTCATCAAATTCGGAGCCCACTAAGTCGGCGCCCATGAGGAAGGTGTTGACCATTTCTGCTCCCTGCAACTTTGCCCATCCGAGATCGGCGTTTTCGAGGTGACTTGAATTCAAAAGCGCTCCATTGAGATCTGCTTTGTTGAGTTGGGCACACTCAAGATGCGCTTCAAGAAGACGCGCCCTCTCAAGTGAAGCGTTCAGTAGATTGGTACCGACGAGGTTAGCGCCTATCAGAGAAGCGCTCTGTAGCTTGGTATGTGCAAGATTGGCGCAGCATAGGTTGAGTTCGCCAAGGGGCATTGTGTCTTCTGGAAACACGTTGAATAGTGCGCCATCATTTTTGAGAATTTCTCTCAGTACCGTATGAATAGCCTTTATATGGGGTTGTGGAGCGCGCTCCCTAAACATCTCCAAAGACTCACGAGTCATGAGCCCATACTCAGCTCTCCTAGGTTTCATTTGGTCGTCAAGCAACGCTCGAAATATTTCATAAGCCGGTCGACGAAATGAAGGGCCGAGGTCACCTACTAGATATGGTTTTAGCTGATGAATAGCGGCAATTTGAAGACTGTCAGAAATCCCATCTTCTGATTTTGTTGCCCACTTCTGGATTTGATGAAAGTCTTTCTGGAGATTGTCTGCGCGGGCGTTTTCTATGTCTTGCTGTTTATCTTCATTACGGAAACGCCAGACAGTGTAAAGAGGGTAGGCCGCAACGATGGTAGCTAGGATGGTTTCAAAGCGAAAGTCGTGACCAAGACTGTTCAGCGAAATGAAAATTGTGAGGCTGAAAATGCCAAGAATATATGCGACAACAGCAGACCCTTTTAGAGTTCCCTGTCGCTCACTTTGCGGAGTGATTTCCAGCTTTGCCATGATGCTGCGAGTATAGCAGGGCGGGAGGCTGTTCTGCGAGGGGGGCGTTCGTTCTCTCGGGAAAGAGCGTATCGAAGAGGGCATCGCCTTTCCCTTGGGGTGAGGGGGGCCTGCCCTTTATGGCCTCGCGCCCCCTCACCCCAAGGGAGGCAAAGTTCTCTTTGGTACTTTCTCTTTCAAGAGAAAGTACATCCCCCTCCTAGATCAGGTTCTCGTCGGCGACAGCGGCGGCGATGAACTCGCGGAAGAGCGGGTGGGATTTCATCGGCGTCGATTTGAACTCCGGGTGGAACTGGCATCCCACGAACCAGGGGTGGTCCGGCAGCTCCACGATCTCCACCAGCCGCCCGTCCGGCGACTGCCCCGCGAAGATCATCCCCGCGTCCTCCATCTGGAGCCGGTACTTGTTGTTGAACTCCAGCCGGTGCCGGTGCCGCTCGTCGATCTCCCGCGCCCCGTAGGCCCGGTGCGACTTCGTCTCCGCCTTCAGGTAACAGGGATACGCGCCGAGGCGCATCGTCCCCCCCTTCACCACCGACGCCGACTGGTCCGCCATGAAGTGGATCACCGGGTGCGGGCACGTCTCGTCGAACTCCATGCTGTTGGCGCCCTTGAGGTTCAGGACGTTGCGGGCGAACTCGATCACCGCCGTCTGCATGCCAAGGCAGATGCCGAAGAAAGGAATCTTCTTCTCCCGCGCCGTGCGGATCGCCCGCAGCTTCCCCTCCAGCCCCCGTTCGCCGAAACCGCCCGGGACGAGGATACCGTGCGCCTCCCGCAACGTCCGCTCCACGTTCTCGTCCGTCAGCGCCTCCGCGTCCACCCACATCAGCTCCACGTCCACCCCGTTGGCAAGGCCGCCGTGGGTCAGCGCCTCCGCCAGGCTCTTGTACGACTCGGTGCTGATCTTCATGTACTTGCCGATGATGGCGATGTTCACCTTCGGTTTGGGGCGATAGATCAGCTCTACCAGATCCTGCCACGGTTTCAGGTCGCTCTCGCGCGGGTCCAGATGCAGCGCCGCCGTCGCCGACAGGTCGAGGCGTTCTTCGGCGAACCGCAGCGGCACCTCGTAGATCGACTGCACGTCCACCGCCGAGACCACCCGCGACGGGGGCATGTTGGCGAAGAGGGCGATCTTCCTTTTCACGTCGTCGTCCAGCGGCTCCTCCGAGCGGCAGACCAGGATGTCCGGCTGGACCCCCAGCTCCAGCAGCGCCCGGACCGAGTGCTGCGTCGGTTTGGTCTTCAGCTCGTGGGCCGTCTTGATGTACGGCACCAGCGTCACGTGGACGTAGCAGACGTTC
>JADGCD010000219.1 GCA_015229165.1 Nitrospinota bacterium
CGTCGGCATCGAGAATCACCCCCTTGAGCGCCCCCATGCGCAGATGCTCCAGGGTGATGGCGTGCTCGCGCATGGACTGGAGATGCAGGGCCATGACGTCGGCCAGTGCCGCCAGTTCACCCTCGGAGCCGAAGGCGCGGATGCCCTGCACCTCTTCAGGCAGGACAACGTCGTCATGGGGGATGTGGGGGATGACGAAGGAGCGGATCTTGCGCTTGCCCCGGGTTCCCACCGTGCCGGGAGAACCGACCACGGCGGTGGGCAGGAGCGACAGCACTCCGTTGCGCTCCTCGATGGCGATGTTGCGCAGGCGTACCGGTCGGGCGGGCATCAGGCCCATTTCCTCGACCCGGCCATAGCGGTTGGGCAGCAGGTTGATGGCGGCGGTCAACGCCACCGCGCCGAAGGAGTCCTGGGAAAACGGATTGGCGGCGAGCGACATGATTACACCCCCTTGCGGACCAGGAGGCCCCGGTCCTTCAATTGTTGGATGGCGGCGGTCTGCTGACCGGTGGTGATTCCGGCGGGCCAGACCAGGGCGGCGTCGGCAACGATGCCGTGGCGGGCCAGCAGCACTCCCGGAGCGTCGGCCCCGGTGGCGTCCACGGTCTGGAGCAGCACCCCGGCGGCGGTTTCGGTGCCGTCGGTAGCGGCGGGATCGAGGGCGTGGACTTTGCCGTCGGCGGTCTTGAGACCGACCACGGCGCCCAGGGCAAGGTTCTGGCCGCTGGCCACGGTGACGGCGTCCCGGCTGTAGAGGCTGGGAGCCTCGTACTTCAGCAGATCGCCCAGGTTGGCGGATTCGGTGATGACGGGCATGGCTTACGACCCTCCCAGGGCAGCGTGTTGGGTGGACAATTTGCGGCAGGCGGCGACCACCGGGTTGGCGTCGAGGTTGGCGGCGGGCTGGATGCGGGTTCCGTCTCCCGGAAGAAGCTGGGATTGGATCTCCGGCCCGGTGGCGCGGCGGGCCATCAGCTCCTTGCGCACCTGCGCTTCGCCCAGACCTCGAGCGATAAAGTCGCCCGCCAGGTGGGGCGCGTCGGCCAAGGTACACAGATCGACGATGGCCTGGGCTTCCTGCTGGAACTGCTGGCGGCCTTCGACGCGGAGGGCGTCGGGATCAGGGGTGACGGCTTCCGCCGCCGGGAGGGGTGTCTCCATGCGAAACTCCTTCTGGGTGGTGAGGGTGGTGCGCGGGGGATGGATGACGGCGGACAGCTCGGCCAGGGCGTCGCGGAGCGTCCCCACCCGGTCGGCCAGCCCGGCGTCCACCGCGTTGGCCCCGAAACAGATCCCGGCCTCGGTGGCGCGGACCGCCTCTTCGGTCAGGCCCCGGTTGGCGGCCACGGCGGTGACGAACATCCCGTAGAGCCGGTCCACCTCGGCCTGGAGGCGGTTGCGGGCATCGCCGGACAGGGGTTCGTGGCTTGAGAAGTCGTTCTTGCGCGCCCCGGCAAAGACCGTGGTGTAGCGCCGCCCCTCCTGGGCGTCCCTCTGGGACTCGTCCACATGGACGGCGATGACGCCCACCGAGCCGACCCCGGCGGTCTGCGGTAGGTAGATACGCTCGGCAGCGGAAGCGAGCAGATAGGCCGCTGAAAAGGCGTCGTCGGCAACCGCCCAGACCGGCTTGCCCTGCCGGGCTTCCCGGATCAGGGCTGCCAGATCGAACACCCCGCCCACCTCGCCGCCGGGACTGTCGATGTCCAGCAGGATGGCCCGCACCGCCGGGTCGGTGGCGGCGTCCAGGATCATCTCCTCGACGGAGGCGTAGCTGGTGAGGCCGGAGGCAGCCTCCACCGCGCCAACCCGCTTGGCCAGGGTGCCGTGGATGGGCACGAGGGCGATGCCGTTGGGGGTGACGATCAGGCCCTGACGGTCAGAGGGAGGCGGAACCTCGGGCACGAACCCGGCAGTGTCGAGGCCCACCCTGGGACCGACGACCGCCAGGATGGTCTCCAGTTTGGCGCGCTCCACCAGCAGGGGCACGCCCAGCACCCGACCCGCGAGGTGTGGCAGGAAGTTCATGCGATGCAGCCTCCAGAAATAAGAAACCCCGCCGGAGCGGGGTCAGTGGTGGATGAGGAAGGGCGTTCCCACAACCAGATGTACTTGTTGCGACCGGGGCGTCCCGATCGTGTATCTCGCCCGGAATGGGAATATCCCACCCGCCGCCAGCCATCGAAGCGATAGAGGTTGCCAGAGTGCTGCGCCGCGTCCTGGTAGCTGATGGCGTAACGGTATGCGCCGTCCAGAGAGGGGAAAACGAACTCTCTCCAGAGGCGCAACGCGACCCGGCACAGACCAGGTCTTGCCGCGCACAACCGCGAAAGCTCGATAGTGTTGCCCCGGTCCAGCCCGTCCACGCCCCCGACCCGCTCGCGGATGAGCGTTGAGGTCATCGTGACGGCTACCGGCTGCCCGTCGTGAAGAAGAGCGTGGTGAACTCCCCGTTGATGGCCGCGCAGCAGCGGGCCCATGCGGTGTTCCCACGCGATCAGACAGGCATTGGCCGTTTCCAGGTTGATGGGTTCGTAGGTGATGATCACGGCGTGCCGTCCTGAACCGCCGCCCCGGTGCGGGTGCGGCGGCGGGGGTCGGAGTCGAGGGTCAGCCCCAGTTTGTCGGCCCGCTGGTTGGCTGCCGCGATCTCCCGGTCGATTTCCTCGGCGTCGTAGCCATAGGTGGCCACAGCTTCGTCGCGGCTGATGAGACCAGCGCGAATGGCCATGACCACGGCGTTGAACTCCTTCTGCGGGTCGACCCAGGCCCAGCCTTGGGGAATCCATTTCACCGCCTGATATTCCCGACGGCGACGGGCATAGCCGGGAGCCTCCAACGCGCCAGACAGCACCGCCCGGTCCATCCAGCGTTCCCAGACGGGGCGGCAGAACTGGTGGATGACGACGCTGCGCTGCCATTGCTCCATGCGGCGGCGGAACTCGACCATCCCGGCCCTGATCGACGAATAATTCACTCCCGACAGGTCGCCGGTGAGCTGCTCGTAGGTCACGCCGATGGCCACCGCGACGGCGCGGAGCTGCGTCTTCATGAACTCCCCGTACTGCCCGCCCAGGTCGGCAGGCTCGGAGAATTTCACATCCTCCCCCGGCATCAGCACCTGCATGGTCCCAGGCGTCCAGGAAACCGGGGCCGCCCCGTGTTCGTCCGGGGTCGCGTCATCCTCCCCGGCCAGGGCGAACTCCGGCGACGGTTTGGTGATGAACCCCGCAATCAGCGCCGCCGTTTTCTTGCGCACCAGCTCGGCATCGTCGTACTGGTCCAGTTCGTGGAGTTTCACCAGGGCCTGGGTCAGCCAGGGTTCGCCCCTGATCTGGCC
>JADGCD010000220.1 GCA_015229165.1 Nitrospinota bacterium
CCGGGTCGCCCTGGCCAACGGCGATGCCTTGTCCGGTTCTTTCGCCATTTCTGGCGACAGTTCCACCGGGTATTTGAACGTGGCGGGCACAGCCATCGCGGCGCGTCTCGGCGATCCGGCGCGGGGACCTTCGCTCTCTTTGACCGACGGCTCCCTGGTCATGCGCCTCGGTCGCGAAGGGCATGACCTGCGCGCTACCGGAACCGGCGCGTTCCAGGGGCTGCCGGGCAGCAGTTTCAGCGGCACTTTGGGGTTTCTTTCCAATACCCTGGATGGCGCCGAGCGGGTGCAACGTTGCGAGGCGGTCAATGCCCATCTCGATATCGCCGGATTGGGCAGCCTGGACGGCGATTTCGCCTTCAGCGCCTGGGATGGCCAGACCGATACCGCCAATGTCAACGAATTGCGCATCGGCGCGCGTAACGTGCATGGCGCCATCACCATGGGCGATCTGCAATTGCAGGCCGACCGGGGATGGCTGGCCGTGGTGCTGGCCACCGAGACCCCGCTGGAGGGCATGGGCGCGGCGGTCAACTCGATTGCCTTGACCGGCGAGATGGACCTGCGGGTGGCGGTGGATGGCGCATTGACCCTGACCGGTGAAAAAATCCGGCTCTCAATGAATCCGGGCAGCCAGAAACTGGTCCGCGAGATCGTCACCACCGGCGAGGTGATCCTGCTCGATCTGGCGCCTGAGACCATGCGGGTGTCCGGCGCCTTCACGGCCACGATTCAGGGGGTTATCACCTTTTCCGGCGATCTGGACCTCGATTTGCGCAAGAGCGCCCGCATGCTCTCCAATGGGCAGAGCGTGCGGCTTTGGGAATATGGACTGAGCGGTTCCCGCGTCACGGCGCGGTTGGGCGCGGCCAATGGCATGGAGGTCACCGTGGCCGGCGCGGAGATGGCCCTGGTCTATGCCAGGGAGGATGGCGGACCCCGTTCCTGGCTGACCACCCGCGGGACCACCTCCTTCATGACCGTGGCCGGTCAGCGCTTCGACGGCCTGGAAAGCGCGGGGTGGTCGCTCAACCGGGCGGTGGATGCCGTGTCGCTGGCCGAAAAATCCACCATCGACTGGTCGGCTACCCGTTCTTTCACCTTGAAAAACGGCCGTGCGTTTCTGCTGGATCAGGTGGGCGAGGTGTTCACCCTGCCGGTCCAGGGGAGCATGGACCTGGGCAATGCCTCGCTGGCGGGGGATCTGCTCCTCACCTACGACCGTTCGGCCAACTTCTGGGAGATCAAGGCCAGGGAGGCCGAGGCGCTCTTGGCCGTTGGCATGGCCTCGGCCCGCATCGCCAAGGGGTCGGGCACCCTGCGTGTCAACGGTGACAAGAGCCGTTCCGGTTCCATCGCCGGTCAGTTTCAATTGAGCGGGATCGCGGGACTCTCCCTGGCGGGCGACGGGAGCGCCGGTTTCAATCAGGATGGCACCCTGAGCCTTCAGGGGACGGCCACGGCCACGGTGGATGGGTTTGGCGCCATTACCGGTAATTTTTCATTCACTCGTGAAAATGGCGCCGCCGGACCGCGCATTCTGGTCGGGGCCAGCAACGTCTCGGCCACGGTCGGGGATGCCACGGCGGGCGTTGACATCAGCGGGGCCTCGCTGGGGATGATCCTGGTGGACGGGGGCTATGCCCTGGTCGCCGAGGGAAACGCCGCCTTGCGGGGGTTTGACGGGACCCTCTCCCTGGCCGCCAGTGGCCGGGTGGCGATCAATCATCTGGGCACGACCCTCGACGAAACCCTCAATCTCTCCTCTGGCGGCTCGGTATTGCTGAAATTCGACGATCCGCGCCCCGGCGAGGCGGTGGTCATCGACAGCGGCACGGTGTCGGTCGCCGGGCTGGGGAGTCTCAGCGGGGCATTGCGGATCGAAAGCCGCCGGGAAACGGTCGCTGGTGTGACGCGGCAAAAGCTGGCCATCGGCTGTGACAACCTCGAAGGCAACGTGACCCTGGGTGGGGCCACCGCCGTGTTGAGCGGCGGGCGTGGCGGGTTGTTGCTCTTCAAGGAGGGGACGACATCCCGTTATGCGGTGCAGGCCGAGGGGAGCGTGACCCTCACTGGCATCGACGCCGTGAGCCTGAGCGCCCAACGGATGGAGTTGGCCTGCAACCGCATGGAAGATGCCCTGGAGACCACCGTGGCCACGGCTGGCGGCTGGTTCGGCATGAATCTGCTCAAGAACGAGACCCGTTTGCGGGGCTATGCCAGCGCCGAGGTGGCCGGCATGTTGGCGGTGGATGGTGCGCTTTTCATTGAATCGCAAACAGATCAAACCGTGACGCTGGTCGGTGGTGCGACGGTCACCGTGGACAACCTGGTGGTGGGGGGCGCCGGGCTTTCCGCCGCCCTGCAGGCCACCGGCATCGGCCTGACCCTTGCGGATACCGATCTGGCCCTGGTGTTGAGCAGCGAAAAAAATGGCAGCCGGCGCTGGTTGACCACCTCCGGGCTGGTTGGCAGCCTTGCGACCGAGGGGATCGATCTGGCCGAAACCAGGCTGGCCCTGCTGGACATCAATCGCGAGCTGACCGCCAACGGCGCGGTGATCGACTGGTCCCAATCCCCCCGCGCCATTGCCCTTTCCGATACCAAGGTGTTGCCGGTCACCGCCTCCGATGCCCGTTTTACGACCATGGTGGATGGCGTCTTGCGGTTGGGGGGGGCCACCCTTTCCGGTGCCTTCGAGATCAGGCGCGGGGCGGACGGTGGGTCGTGGGAGATCACGGCCACGGCGGTTCAGGTGGCCTTCGAGGCCAACGGGGCGCAAGCCGCCATCGAGAACGCCTCCGGCACCCTGGTTCTGGCGCCATCGGGCAACAGCGGCTCGCTGATCGGCACGGGTTCCGTGACCGGCGTGGATGGTCTCACCCTGACCGGCACGTTGGCGGCAACGTTCGATAACAACCGCCTGGAGCTGGATGGCGACGTGACCCTGGGGGTCGATGGCTTGGGCGAGTTGTCCGGAAAGTGGTCGTTCGTCAAGGAGGCCGCTACCCGTTCCGTGCCGGTGGAGGGGCTGGCCCCGGTCACGGCGGGTGGGGATGGCGCGGTCGTGGAGGATCTGCGTGGTGGCGGGACCAGCAATACCGTCCTGACCCTGACCATGGAGGACGCCAGTGGCCGTTTCACCCGCGAGGGGGTGTACGGGTTGCGGCTCGACGGCCAGAGTTTCACCGCTTCGTCCGTGGATGGGGCCGACGCCCTCCCGGTGGGGGACGCGGTGTTCGCCGCCCGCCTGCAATCCGCATTGGAGCGATTTTCCGCCATTGGCGTGGGCAATGTCCTGGTCACGGGCAGCCGGAGCGGTGGATTCGCCATC
>JADGCD010000221.1 GCA_015229165.1 Nitrospinota bacterium
CCCGCTCCAGCACTTCGGCGATGGTGGCCTTGAGCTGGTCGAGGTTGAACGATTTGACCACATAGGCTTCTGAAGCCCAGATCTTGAAATCCTTTTTGTAGTCGGAATAGGCGGTGCAAAGGACGACCGGGGTGGTCTTGTCCTTCTGGCGGAACTTGCGCAGGTATTCGATGCCGTCCATGCCGGGCATCTTGATGTCCAGCGTGATCAGGTCGGGCATGAAGGCCGGGATCTTCCGGTCCGCGTCGAGGGCGTCGCTTGCCGTCTCGACCTCGTACCCTGCCTCGGTCAGTTCCTCGCGATAGAGGAGGCGTATGTTTTCCTCGTCGTCAACGACGAGAATCTTCGTTTTGTCAGCCACTTCGTCATTCCCCGTATGCCGTCAGGCGTCCCCTCGCGGGGCATGGTCGGACTGCCCGGCTGATTCGCAAGGCAAATTGATGGTAAACGTTACCCCAACACCGAGTTGGTTGTCAATTTCCAGAACGCCCCGGTGCATCCGGACGATCTTGTTGCACAGGGGAAGCCCCAGGCCGGTGCCGGTGGCCTTGGTGGTGAAGAAGGGGTCCATGATCTTGGCCAGGTCGTAGGGGGCCACCCCGCCGCCGGTGTCGGTGACCGAGAGGCGGACCATCGGCTCCCCTTCGACGGCAAGGTGGGTCCGGATGGTCAGCCGCTTGGCGGTTCCGTGCCGGGGACAGCCCATGGCCTCCACGGCGTTCAGGATCAGGTTGACCACCACCTGCCGGATCTGGGCCTCGTCGATGGAGACCAACGGGAGGTTGGGGGTCAGCGACAGGGCGCACTCGACCCCGTTGTCGATGATCATCCGCCAGTAGACGTCGACCACGTCTTCGGCCACCCGGTTCAGGTCGGAGAGGGAGAGGTTGACCCGGTGGACGTTGCGGGAGACGTCCAGCGTGTTGCGCAGGAGCTTTTCCAGCCGCTCCACCTCGTCCACGATGATGGCGCTGTAGTGGGCGGTGGTTTCGTCGGTGGTGGCCCGCCGGGCCAGCCGCTGGGCAAAGCCGCCGATGGTGACCAGCGGATTCTTCAGCTCGTGGGCCAGCTCGGCGTAGATCTCGCCCAGCGCGCTGACCCGCTCCACGTGGGCCATCTGCCGTTCCAGCGACACCAGCTCCCCGTTGAGGGTGGAAAGCCGCTCCATCAGTTTGGCGTTCTCGATGGCCCACGAGGCGGGCGCGGTGAAGCGGGTGAGCAGTTCCAGGTCGGCGTCGGTGATGGGGCGCCGGTTGATCTTGTTGTCGACGAGGATCGCCCCCACGGCGGCGCCGCTGGCCACCAGCGGGGCCACGGCGAACCGGTCGCCCGCCAGCGCCTCCGTCAGCGCGTTGTCCGCCGGGGCGCCGGGCGGGATCCCCTGGACGTTGATGGCCCGCCCCTCGCGCACGGCCCGGGCCAGCACCCCGTCTTCCTCCAGCGAGAACGAAAGGGACTGGGCCACCCCGGAGAAGGGGGACTCGGCGATCTCCAACGTGTCCTTGGCCAGCAGCCATCGCACGAAATCGGCCAGATTCTGGGTCTTCCCCTCAAGTTCGCTCCAGATGCGTCCGGCCTCCTCCTCGGAGGAGGGGCCGAGGCCGATGACCCCGTTGAGCCGCCCCGACGCCTCGTTGACCAGAAAGAGGATCGCCCGGTTGAAACCGAGGCCGGAGCCGACGGTGACGCACGAGAGGATGACCCGCAGCAGCTTTTCGAGGTCGACGGTCCGTTGCATGACCGTGGAGAGCTGGAAGAGCATCGACAGCTCCCGGACGTTGCGCTGGTTGGCGTCGAGCGCCATGGCCAGACGCCGGTGGGTCCGGGCGCGGGAGAGGGCCTGGGCGGTCAGCCGGGACACGGTGGCCAGGGTCTGTCCTTCGTCGCCGGAGAAGGGATAGTCGTTGGCCTCGTGGGGGACGCTCCGGTCGGCGGCCACCATCACCCCCACAAGGCCGCCGCCGTACTCCAGCGGGTGGGCCTGCAACGACCGTCGGGCCACCCGGGAAAGCTCGGGGAACCGCTCCTCCCCCTCCACGTCCCGGATGTCGACCGGCTGGCGCTCCCGGGCCACGTGCGCCACCAGCCCGTCCTTCACCGGGGCCAGCCACGACACCTCCCCGGCGGAGGCCGGGTAATGCCCCCCCTCCAGCTTGCCGTCGTCGCCGGCCAGCCAGAAGAGAACCCGGCGCGCCCCGGTGAGGGAGGCGACGTACCGCTGGGCGTGGGAAAGGATCTCCTCGCTCCCTTCGGAGGCGGAGAGGAGCTGCGACAGGGTGTGCAGTTCGGTCAGAATCCGGGCCCGTTCGTGGCTCTGCTCCATCCGCCAGGCCAGCCGGACGGCCCCCCCGGCGTTCCTGCATATCGCCTCCAGCCGGGCCGCCTCGTCGTCGGTGTAGTCCCGCTCCGCCTCGCTCTGGACATAGAGGGCGCCGACCACGTCGCCGCCGTCCACCAGCGGCGTCCCCATGAGCGACGTGAACCGCCCCTCTCCCGACTCGGGGACGAAGTAGTAGTCGGGATGGGCCGACGCCTGGCGCATCCGCAGGGTCCGCCGCTCCCGGACGATGGTCCACGAGACTCCCCGGTCGCGGGGGAGGCGGACGGCGTTGTTCGCCCAGCCGCTGAGCCCGATGGAGCATTTGAGCATGAGGGTGTCCTGCGTCTCGTCGAGCAGCAGCAGCGCCACCACCTCGCACGGCAGGGCCGCCGAGACGGCGGTGACCACCCGCATCAGCAGCGGCCCCAGCTCCAGTCGCCCGGCGCTGATCGCCGAAAGGGAGGAAAGGCTCTCGTCCCCGTCGCCCATGTCACCCGTTCCGCCGAAGGGCCGTCTGGACGGCCGCGTGGTAGATCCCCTCGTAGACCCCGGCGGCGGCGGACCAGGAGTGGTCCTCCGCCATGCCGTTGGCCACCATTGTATCCCAGGCGGCGCGGTTGTGGTGGTACAGGTCGAGCGCCGCCGAAGCGCAGTCGAAGAGGTCGTGGGGCATGCCGCCGACGAACTTGAAGCCGTTCCCCCGCCCGGTGGCCGGGTCGAACGGGACCACGGTGTCGTTGAGCCCGCCGGTGGCCCGGACCACGGGGGGGGTTCCGTAGGCCAGCGAGTAGAGCTGGTTCAGGCCGCACGGCTCGTAGACCGACGGCATAAGGAAGAGGTCGGACCCGGCCTCGACCAGATGGGCCAGCCCCTCGTCGTAGGTGAAGGAGACCCCCACCCGGTCGGGGCGCCGCCGCGCCAGATCGGCGAACCGGTCGACGATCCACTGTTGCCCCGACCCGA
>JADGCD010000222.1 GCA_015229165.1 Nitrospinota bacterium
AGCGGTTTAAAAACTGGGTAGACAATACAAATATATTTCAGTACTTGGGGATTCACTATGTAGATATTATATATTTTGCAACAAATGCTAAACCAATCCGAGTGTTAGCCACAGCTCAGAAGAACTATCTTTTGCGTATGGGGATAAATAATTATGATGCAATTCAAGCTGTAATTCAATGGCAGATGCAATCCGGCAATACATTTACATCATCTTTTTTTACGAATTGGATAGACCCAGAATGTACATCTGCTATGTCTGAACAAAGCATCAAGGTTATAGGTACTACTGGACGATATGAGGCAGACCAAAAGAAAAGGGGGATCTTTATTGTTGACGATGGTGTAATTGAAGAGCCAAATCCTGATTTTTGTATGTCTTACGGGTTAAAAAAGGGAGAGATTTCGTATAAAGGATACGGAATAGATAGTGTTGTACAGTTTTTAGAAGATATATCTAACATTGAACAGGGAAGGATAAAAGTTGAGGAACTTGAAGGTAAAAGACCAACCTTTAATGTTTCTATAATTCCAACTATGGTTATTGAGGCAGTAAATAAAAGTCTATCAGAAAATGGACAGTGGGTGGAATTATTATAAAAATGTTTATATTTTTGTATGGTTTCCATATAGAATTTGAGTAAAATAAAAATTATTTATGGATATTTGATAGCTTTATGAAAAATATAGTTTGTTTGATTCCAGCAAGGGCTGGCTCTGAAAGGCTAAAAAACAAACATTTAATAACTATTAATAATAAGACAATACTTGAAATTTCGATTGAGCAAGCCATTGAAAGCGGTATATTTAGCGAAATACATTTTTCAAGTAACGATGATAAACTTTTGGAAATAGCAACCAGATATAAAATTTCCATATTTAAAAGATATCTATCACTGTCGGAAAGTAATGTCCCTGTTTTGGCAGTTATACAGGAACATATAAAAAATATCGGTCTTTTAAGTGATGATTGTCTTTGTCTTTTTCAAGCCACAAATATTCTTCGTACACAAGACGACATAAAGAAAGGTTTTGAGATTTTTAAACAACACAGGGGACAGCTTCCTGTTATGAGTGTTGGTGTGCATGAACGTCCTGTTGAATTATACTTTAAGATTGTAAATGGATATATAGAAAACTATCTTGGACATAATGTTACCACTGCTCGTAAACAAGACTTCCAACCCTCTTTTTTTTGGAATGATGCCTTTATTTTTGATAGTGTGAATAGTTGGTTAGCGCCAACAAGAACATTATTTCTTGAAAAGATGCTTCCTTATATTATGCCCTCAGAACGTTCCATAAATATTGATTATCCTTTTCAGGCGCTACTTTTGCAAGCCTTATATGAAAAACAAGGAATTTACTAATGAATAAAAGAATAATACCAGTAGTAATTACCCCTTTTACTGAGCAGGGAGATATAAGTAAGGATGGATTAGACCAGCTTTACTCATACCTTAAAAATTATGGGATAAAGACTATGTTTGTAGGTGGCTCTTATGCATCGTTTGCTATTATGCCATCAAAAATGAGAGTAGACTTAGCATTTGAATCAACTGAAATAGCTAAACATTATGATCTTAAATCCATATTTAATATTGCCTCATCCTCACCAGAAGAAAGTATTAGTTTAATAAATCATATTGAGAATTCTGGCGTAGAAAATCTTGCTACCCTTGTCCCTTATTACTATTCAAGTTCAAATTTTTATAAATATGAGATTATAAGTAAATATCTATCTATGATGGTAAGCAGCACTAAACTTCCACTTTATTTTTATAACAATCCAAAAACCACTGGGGTTGATCTGTCCCCTGCCGAGTTAAATAAACTTTCAGAAACTGGCATTGTTGGCATAAAAGATAGTAATGAAAATATGAATAAGCTTTTAGAGATAACATCATATCCAATAGGAAAAACAGATGCTAAAGTAAAATATATACCCGGCACAACGGCCTCAATGCTTATTGCCGCAAGCTTAGGCCTTGAGTATTGTATGTCTGGTTTATTTATGAGTTTTCCAACCCTAATAGGTGACCTTTTTTGCGCTGCCGCTGAGGGAAATATACGTTTAGCTTTGGAAAAATATAAAACCTGTATGAAGGCGCGTGATATTATGGGACACTTTGCTCCAAGGGCAGTGTCTGCTTATTATATTTTGAGGTTAAGAGGAGTCAATGTTGGTGAGCCAAAGTTTCCATGGCCACGCCTTGATAAACAGCAACAAAAATCACTTAAAGACATGCTTAAAGAAATTAATGCGCTTTAGGTCTTATGAAAAAAATACCAACAGCTATAATCCTTGATTTTGATGGTGTTATCCTTGATTCATCAGCACTTAAGACAGATGCTTTTAGGGAATTTTACAGCTATTTCCCTTCTGTGTTTGATGATATTATGAATTTTCATTTAAAAAATAAAGGGATTTCTCGTTACGAGCAGTTTAGTTACTTGTGTGAACTTTTAAAAATCCCTAAATCAAGACAACATGTTGAAAAGTTTGCTGCTGACTTTTCCAAACTTATTATGGATAAGTTGTTAAAGTGCCCATTTATCTTAGGTGCTGTTGAGTTTATAGAGGCTTTTTACAAGCAAGTTCCTTTAAGTATTGCATCAAATTCACCTCACGATGAACTCTTACACGTTATAGATATAAAAAATATAGGTAAATACTTTAAAAACATAGAAGGAAACACTGGAAATGGAGATAAAAAGGCGATCTTAACTAAAATCTTGATACAAAATACATATCAAGCAGCGACCACCCTTTATATAGGTGATACCTTGAAAGACTATGAGGCAGCTTTGTCTGTTGGTGTTGGATTTATTGGAATTAATAATCCGCTTGTTATATTTCCAGCGAATATTTTAAACTTTAATAATCTGATACAAGTTAAAGATTATTTATTAAATTAAAATACAACAATAAAAGAAATAACTATGACAAAGGTTGCTGAAAGATTTGTAAATGAAAAATTGGCCGCTCATTGGCAAGTGGATGAAACGGATGAAAGCTTTAAAAGACTGCTATATCATCTGGAAGTTAAAACTAACTTTAAGCCATATTTTGAAATAGCAATGAACAAGGTATTTGTTCCGGATAGTGATTTGACAAGCATTATAAAACAAAAAGGTGCTATTACTGCGGCTGATATAGGGGCTGGGGTTGCATGGACATCTGCAATGTTGGCTAAAAATCCTAATGTTAAAGAAGTTTATTCGGTTGAACCAAGCCAAAACAGGCTTCAACATGGTAAATATGTGATAAAACACTTTAA
>JADGCD010000223.1 GCA_015229165.1 Nitrospinota bacterium
CGCCAGCGGGTAGCCGGGTGGTATGAGGAGGCGTTGGCCGGTATGGTGAAGACGCCGCAGGTCCCGGAAGGGTACGAGAGCGTCTGGGCGCAATATACCCTCGTCACCGACCGGCGGGCCGATCTCATGGCCGGGCTTAAGGAAGAGGGGGTTCCCACGGCGGTCTACTATCCGAAGCCGCTACACCTGCAGAAAGCTTTCGCCTCGCTGGGGCATAATCCGGGGGACTTCCCGGTGTCGGAGGGGCTGGCGGGGAAAGTCTTTTCCATCCCCATGAGCCCCTACGTCACCGAAGAGGTGGTGGAGAAAGTCGCCGCCGGAATCAAGCGGGGGCTGGCCCGGTAGGCGGGGCCCTGCCGTTCTTTTGCCGGACGGAAAAAGAGGGGGACCTGCCGGCCCCCCTCTTCAAAGCGTTTGTTCGCGGCTCAGGCGATGAACCCGGCCCGCTCCAACTGCAAGATGATCTGCTGGGCCGCCTCGTCCGGGTCGCAGGCGGTGGTGTCGATGAGAATCTCCGGGTTCTCCGGCGCTTCATACGGATCGCTGATGCCGGTGAACTCTTTCAGAATCCCGGCGCGGGCCTTGGCGTAGAGCCCCTTCCGGTCCCGCCGCTCGCATTCTTCCAGCGGTGTCGAGGCGAAGGTCTCGAAGAAGCCGCCGTACTGCTCGATCATCTTTCTCACCTCCGCCCGGGTGGCGGCGTAGGGGGCGATGGGGGCGCAGATGGCGATGCCGCCGTTCTTGGTGATCTCGCTGGCGACGTAGCCGATCCGGCGGATGTTGATGTCCCGGTGTTCCTTCGAGAAGCCAAGCTCGCTGGAGAGGTTTTTCCGCACCAGGTCGCCGTCCAGCAACGTCACCGGACGTCCCCCCATTTCGAGGAACTTCACCAGAAGGGCGTTGGCGATGGTCGATTTTCCCGCCCCCGAAAGGCCGGTGAAGAAGACCGTGAACCCCTGTTTCGACCGGGGGGGGTAGGTCTTGCGCAGCTCTTCGACCACCGCCGGGTAGGAGAACCATTCCGGCACCGGCAATCCTTCGTTGAGCCGTCGGCGGAACTCGGTGCCGGAGATGTCGAGCCGGGTGTGGGAGGGGTCGATCTCGTCGGCGGCCTGATACTGCGCCTTCTCCTGCACATAGAACATCATCTGGAAGGGGACCATTTCGATCCCCAGCTCCTCGGCGTACTGGGCCACCAGCTCCTGCGCGTCGTAGGGGCCGTAGAAGTCCTCCCCCTTGCTGTTCTTCCCCGGCCCGGCGTGGTCGCGCCCGACGATGAAATGGGTGCAACCGAAGTTTTTCCGGATAATGGCGTGCCAAAGGGCCTCCCGCGGGCCTCCCATCCGCATCGCCAGCGGGAGGAGCGCCAGCGCGGTCGTCTGCTCCGGGTAGGCGCCCAGAATCTGTTCGTAGCAACGGACCCGGGAGAAATGGTCCACGTCCCCCGGTTTGGTCATGCCGACCACCGGATGGATCAGGAGGTTGGCCGCCACCTGTCGCGCGGCCCGCTGGGTGATTTCCTGATGGGCCCGATGCAGGGGATTGCGGGTCTGGAACGCCACGACGCGCCGCCATCCCATTTGGCGGAACCGGTCGCGGAGCTGTCGCGGGTTGTAGCGGAGCCGGGCGAAGTCGTAATGGATGACCGGCTCCACCCCTTTCACCGGGCCGCCGAGATAGACCGGCCCGGCCTGTTTGTTCAGATAGGCCACCGCCGGGTGGGCGGCGTCGTCGGAGCCGAGAACCTTGCGGGCCTCGTGCCCCTTGTCGGGATAGTAGCGGTCGGTGACGGTCATCACGGCGATCATCCGCCCCTCGGCGTCGCGCAGGGCGATCTCGGCGCCGTCTTTCACCGTGGCGGCGAAGGCTTCGGAGACGTCCAGCGTGATCGGCATCGGCCACAGCGCCCCCGACGGCAGGCGCATGTCATCGACCGTCCCCTTGTACTCCGCCTCGGTCATGAACCCGGTCAGGGGGGAGAAGCCGCCGCACATCAGCAATTCGAGATCGCAGATCTGCCGGTCGGACAGGTCCCACGACGGGAAATCGCGGGAACGGGTCTTCAGGAGGGCGGCCTCCTCGGGCGAGACCATCAGGTCGACAAGCGTTCCGCCGTGTGGGGCGATCAGTTCGGTCATGGGGATATCCGGGAAAGTTATTAAGAAAAACGCCATTCTGGCGCCGGAGGGGGGAAAATGCAAGAAATCCCCCTCGTGCGGGCGAGGGGCGAAGAAAGCAGGGAGGAACGTCGCATGAGAGTCTTCGTCACCGGCGGCAGCGGGTTTGTGGGGGGATACGTGATCCGCGAACTGTTGGCGCGGGGGCATGAGGTCCGGTGTCTGGTCCGGCCCGGCGCCGAGCGTCGGTTGCCTTCCGGCGCGACACCGGCTCCGGGCGACCTGTTCGATCCGCACGGCTGGCGACAGGCGCTGGAGGGGTGCGACGCCGTTATTCATCTGGTCGGCGTCATCCGGGAGTTCCCGGCGAAGGGAATCACCTTCCGCCGTCACCATGTCGAGGCCACCCGGCTCGTTGTCGATGAGGCGAAGCGGGCGGCGGTGAAGCGCATCCTCCACATGAGCGCCAACGGCTCCGGCGTCGCGCCGGGGCGAGGGGCGCCACCCTCATCATCACCTTCCGGCGTCGTTGCCGCCTCCCCACCCGAGGCTTCAAGGGCAGGGGCAGTGAGCGCCTACCAGACCACCAAGTTCGAGGCGGAGCAGATCGTGAAGGCTTCCGGGCTGACCTACACGATCTTCCGCCCGTCGGTGATCTTCGGCGACCCCCACGGTCTGGTGGAGTTCTGCTCCCAACTGGCCGACGTGATCCGCAAGGCCCCCCTGACGCCGGTCTTCGGCGACGGGCAGTACCGGCTCGACCCGGTGGCGGTGGAGGAGGTGGCCGAGGCCTTCGCCAATGCCCTCGACCGACCGGAGAGCGCCGGGCGCACGTTCCACCTGGGGGGCGGGAACCCGCTCCCCTACCGGGCCATTCTCGACATCATCGCCAAGGGGATGGGGCGGGGGGGGATCGTGCCGATTCCGGTCCCGTTCTTCGCCGTGGCGACGGCGGCGTACTTTCTCGACCGGTTCGCCTTCTTTCCCGTCACGCGGGAGCAGCTTGCCATGCTGAAAGGGGGGAACGACTGCCCGGAGCTTACTTATCGGCAGGTATTGGGAACGACCCCGATCCCCTTCACGCCGGAAGCGCTGGGTTACCTGCGCCGTCCCTGATCGACGCATT
>JADGCD010000224.1 GCA_015229165.1 Nitrospinota bacterium
ATGGCAGTTGCCGGTACCGCCCCCGTGGCGACATGACGCCCCCCGTCACCACCGTCGCGTTGGCGGAGGTGAGCAAGACCTCGATGACCTGGAGCGGTTCGGCCACCATCAATGAGGCGGGAATCGGCTATTGCACCGCGTTAATCACCGGCTCCCCCGCCCCGACGGCGGCGGAAGTGAGGGCCGACAACGACGGCAACGTCGCCGGGACCGGTGGGAGCGTCGCCATGACCGCCAATACGACGGCTACCTGCGTCGTGACCGGTCTGACCACCGGAACGACCTATGACTTTTACTTCGTGGCGGAGGACTTTTCGGCGAATCTTCAAACCACGGCCAACGTCTCCGGGCCGGTGACGGCTACCACCCTCGGCAGCGCCACGCTGACGACCCAAATGGTTCACGGGGTCTCCACCGATACCATCGCTTGGCTGGTGGCGAAGACCGACACCAACAGCACCGGCTATTGCGTTGCTGTGCCGCAGGGGAGCGCCGCCCCGGCGGTGGCCCAGATCGCGGCGGGCGTCGGGGGCGCCATCGTCGGAACGCAGGGGACCGTGGCCCTCACCGCCAATACGTCTGGTTTCTGCACGGTGACCGGCCTTACCGCTTCTACCGCCTACGACCTATATTTTGTCGCCAAAGACGGGGCCAACGTTTTTCAGGCGGCCGCGTCGAGCGCGTTGAACAAATCGACCACCGCCGCCCAAGGGGCCGCCCCCGCCGGGATGGTGGCGGTGTTGGGGGGCTGCTTCATGATGGGGGACAACTTTGCGGAAGGGAACGCTGATGAACTCCCCGTCCATCCGGTCTGCATCTCCTCCTATTTCATGGACGCCAAGGAGGTGACGCAGGCGGCCCACACGGCGTGGGGCGCCGACACGACGTTCACCGCTTACGCCTTCCCTGCGGGCGCCGATTGCGGGGGATTGGCGACCACCTGCCCTGCGGAGTCGGTCGACTGGACCAACGCTTCGGCCTATTGCGTGGCGCAGGGCAAGCGTCTTCCGACGGAAGCGGAGTGGGAGTACGCCGCCCGGAACAGGGGCGCCCTGGTCCACTACGGCACGTCCGGTGACGGCATCACCTGCGCCGAAGCCAACGGTTGGCTGGCTGGCGCCTGCGTCGGCGCAGGGGCGACTTCTGCAGTCGGTTCGTACGCCCCCAACGGGCTTGTCCTTTACGACATGAGCGGCAACGTCTGGGAGTGGGTGAGCGACTATTACGATGCCAACTACTATTCGTCGAGCCCGGTCACCAATCCGGAGAATGCGGTGGTGGCGGCGAATCGTGTGGTTCGTGGCGGGTCGTGGGGCGAGTTCAGCGCCAACCTGCGGGCTTCGGGCCGGCATAACTACGGTCCAGTGAATTGGTTCCCCTTCATAGGGTTCCGCTGCTCCAGTAACTGATTAGCCCCGGTCGTAGTTTTGGTTTCCGTTCCGGGAGTACTTCGTACCCCCGGTGGTTGAAGGGTTTCCGTTCCGGGGGTACTTTGTACCCTTTCTTGCCCCCCCGACAGGGGGGGCAGGTTTTTTTTTGTCACGGCCCGACGATGGCGTCAACGATCTCGTCCCCCCTCGCCGAGGGCCGCGCCCCCTACTTCTTCGACGTGAGCGAGCGCATCCAGCCTGTTAGGCCCCCCGAGCGGGGATGCGCCTCCTCGATATCCTCCGGCGCCGCCAGGGTCTCCATGTCCTCGTCCTCCGGCGCGGGGGCGTCGAAGACCGTCACCGGCAACGGCGGTTCGCTCCATCCCTTCGCCCGCTCGGCCAGCTTCTTCACCACCCCCGCCCGGGTTAGCCAGCCGAATCCGGCGTCCCACATCCTCCCCCTTTGGCCTCGTATTCGTCAATCCCGTGGAAGGGGGGGAGGAACCGGCGGACGATACGGCCAGAAGAGCGCCCCCTACCCATGAACTACCCTGCTGAATATTCCCCCGCTTTTCGCTATTTTTGGTAAAGTTCCTCGTATTTCATCGCTTTCTCCTCGGGGCTAAGAGGGGGAGGACGTTTCTCGGAACCATCTTTTCGGAGTGACTCGTGGCCCAGATTCCGCAAAGCAAGCAAGCAAGACATCTTCGTGACCTTCTGACCTCTCTCTTCTCCCTCCTTCTTTTCGTCACCCTTTCCGCCTGCGGCAACTCCGGAAGCGGTTCAAGCGACACCTCCGGCGAGACCGGCCTTGGGCCGGTCACCGGTCTGACCGCCACGGCGGGGGACGGGCAGGTAACCCTGACATGGAACGCCGTGGAAGGGGCCGCTTCGTACAACATCTACTGGGAAGAAGTGACCAGTGGGCGCTCTTCCGGCAGAGTCGCCGACTGTAGCGGCGACCGGATGGAGGGGATAACAGGAACCAGCTACACCCATACCGGGCTTTCCAACGGGCGTAGCTACACCTACGGTGTCACCGCCGTAGACGGCGACGGGAACGAAGGGGAATGCGGTGGTAGCGGAGAAGGGGGGATCACCATTTCTCCGACCACCGCGTCGGTTCGGGGTTGCACCGATCCGCGTGCGACCAACTACGACCCCGCCGCCACTACCGACGATGGCAGTTGCCGGTACCGCCCCCGTGGTGACACGACGCCCCCCGTCACCACCGTCGCATTGGCCGAGGTGAGCAAAACCTCGACCACTTGGAGCGGTTCGGCCACCATCAATGAGGCGGGGACCGGCTATTGCACCGCCTTGACCACCGGGGCGCCTGCCCCGACGGCGGCGGAAGTGAAGGCCGACAACGACGGCAACGTGGCCGGGACCGGTGGCTCCATCGCTATGACCGCCAATACGACCGCAACCTGTCAGGTGACCGATCTAACCCCCGGAACGGCGTACGACTTCTACTTTGTGGCGGAGGATGTCTCTGCGAATCTTCAGACCACGGCCAACGTCTCCGGCCCGGTGACGGCCACTCCTCCTGCCAGTGCAACGGTGACGACGCAAATGGTCCATGGGGTTTCCACCCATAGCATCGCCTGGCTGGTGGCGACGACCGACACCAACAGTACGGGCTAC
Source organism: Nitrospinota bacterium (assembly GCA_015229165.1). Lineage (GTDB taxonomy): Bacteria > Nitrospinota_A > UBA7883 > UBA7883 > JADGGD01 > JADGCD01. The sequence continues at coordinate 3,018 of JADGCD010000224.1, forward strand.
TGCGTGGCCGTGCCGCAGGGGGGCGCGGCGCCGACGGTGGCCCAAATCGCGGCGGGCGCCGGGGGCGCCATCGTCGGAACGCAGGGGACGGTGGCTCTGACCGCCAACACCTCCGGCTTCTGCACGGTGACCGGATTGACCGCCTCCACCGCCTACGACCTCTACTTCGTCGCCGAAGACGGGGCCAACGACCTGCAGGCGGCCGCGTCGAGCGC
>JADGCD010000225.1 GCA_015229165.1 Nitrospinota bacterium
TGTATCGTCACCGGCGCCGCTTCATCCTTCGGCCCGGCGAGAACCGGCCAGAGATTGAAGACGAAAAGGAAGATCGACAGCGCCTCCAACCCGCCCGACAGGCCGAAGCCGATGCCGTGGGGGCCGAAACCGAGCCCTTGGCCGAACACATAAAAGAGGATCATTCCGGCCAGCCCGAGATTGGCCGCCCAGAAATGAACCGGGATGAGCCACGGGTGGGCCACCGGCACGGCGTTGAACCGGGGGAGGATGTGATAGCCGACGGCGAAGATCATCATGGCCATGAACCCGGCCAGCAGGACATGGACATGGACGAAGCGGATCACCTCGTAGTGGTGGGCGGCCAGTCCCAGGTGGGTACCGAGCATGGCGCCCAGCGTGAGCCAGACGAGGGACATCCGGGCGAACCGGCGGGCGTACAGATCCATTCGTTCATCTCCAGGAAACGTCTCAATTCCTTTTCAAGATACGGTACACTTCCCCGGTTACGCCATGACAATCATCATACGAACCGAGAACTCCCCGCCGCGCCCGGCGCCGTTGCGTCCATGAAGGGGGCGGTCCGGTTCGGCGCCCTCTGGTTCCTCGGCTGGTATCTGGCGGGTCTGCTGGCCTACGGCGGTTTCGAGGTGATGGGGGAGACCGACGAGACCCTGCAGCGGTTCGTCGCCTCGAACTACCTCTGGTTCACCGTCGGACTTCAGGGGGCTCTGGCGGCGGTGGCCCTTCTTCTGGGCGGGATCGTCGGCGGGCTTGCCGGGCTGTTCGCCCGCCGGATCGGTCGCCCCCGATTTGCATATGGGGTGGTCCTTTTCGTCTGGTTCGCCGTCCAGTTCCGTCAGATCGTGGCCCATCCGCAGTTTCTCGACGGCCCCTTTCTGGACGGCAAGCCGTGGCTCGCTTCGATCGTATTCGCCCCCACCGGGTGGGGAGAGAGGGGGATGACCCTGTCGGTCGGTCTGCTGGCGGCGGCGTTGTCGCTTCTCCTCTATGCCCCCCTTCGCCATCTGGTCGGACTCCGCTGGGGCCGGATTGCGTTGGCCGGGGGAGTGGGTGTCTATCTCTTCGGTCTGGCGGTGGAGCAAGGGGGCGCCACCAATTTCTTCTACGGCGCGCCGCAGAAGGAGCGCCCCAGCATCCTGCTGCTGGCCATCGATTCGCTCCGCCCCGACCATCTCTCCGTCTCCGGCTATTCCCGCCCCACCACGCCTGCCATCGACCAACTGGCCCGAGAGGGGGTTTTCTTCGAGCGGATGGTGGTCGATGTCCCCCGGACCTTCCCGAGTTGGGTGACGATGATGACCGGGCGCTACTCCTTCGACCACGGGGTCCGGCACATGTTCCCCACGGCGGAGCAGCGGGCGTTGGTCTGGCCGACCTTGCCGCGACGGCTTCGGGGGGAGGGGTATCAGACGGCGGTCATCTCCGACTTCGCCGGGGACATTTTCCCCCGCATCGATTTCGGTTTCGAACGGGTCGTCGCCCCCGACCTGACGTTCGACATCGTGGTGGCCATGCGCAATCTCGAAATGCATCCGACGCTGTTGGCCTTCCTGAACAACCCCCTCGGGAAGCGCCTCTTCCCGGCCATCCGGGAGCTGGTCTACAACAGCGACCCCGACGAGATGACCGGCGAAGCGGCCGACCATCTCCGCCGTCTCGACCGTTCCCGCCCCTTCCTGCTGGCCCTCTTCTATTCCGCCAGCCATCTCCCCTATGCCGTTCCCGGCCCCTGGTACGGGCGGTTCGCCGATCCTGCCTACGACGGTCCCCACCGGTTCCAGCGGAAGAACATGCTCATGCGCGAGGGGGAGTCGCCCGAAGACCTCCAGCAGATCGTCGCCCTCTACGACGGGGGGCTGGCCGCCATCGACGCCTCGGTGGCCCGGCTCCTGAACGATCTCTTCGACCTCGGATTCGCCGACAACACCATCGTCGTCGTCACCGGCGACCACGGCGAAGCTTTCTATGAACATGGCGCCGACATCGGCCACGGCAACCACCTGCAAGGGGCGTACGCCCAGACCGTGCCGCTGATCGTCTACGATCCCCGCCCCGGCGCCCCCCGTGGACGGACGGCGCTGCAGATCCGCTCCATCGACCTGGCCCCGACGCTGGCGGCGCTGGCCGACGTTCCCTTCGCGGAGGCGGCGGGGCGCTCGGCCATTCCCCTCGTGTCCGGCGAAGAGAAGGAACATCGGTCGGCCTATTCCGAGTCGGGGCTTTGGTATCTCCCCGATGGTCCCTTTTTCTACCAGAAAGTCCGCCTTCACTATCCGGGAATCACCCAGTTGTGCGAAGTCGACGCCGAGTACCGCAACGAGATCGTCATGAAGGAGAAGTATCAGGGGCTCACCGTGGCCGCCAAGCACCGGGCCCTTTCCGACGGACGGTGGAAGCTGATCGTCATGCCGACCGCCGACCGGGTGGTCGAAGAGCTGTACGACCAGCAGGCCGATCCCGAAGAGAAACGGGACGTGGCCGTTGCCCATCCCGACATCGTGGCCCGCCTGCGCCATGAAATGGAGTTTCTTGTCAACGCCAGCCGCGAAGACCGCATGACCGACGGACGCCCGGTCAACATCGGGAGCGCCCGCCCGTGAAGAGCGCGAAGCCGATTCTGAAAGCGCTCGCATGGGGGCTTGCCTTCGCGGTCGCATGTTGGCTCGGTTTCTTTCTCATTTTCGTCCATCCGAATCCGGCCCGCGTGGACGACCCGCTGGCTGAGCTCGACGGGGCGAAACCGTTCGACGCTCCCCGCCGGGCCGTCGCCATCGACCTGATCGACCGGCTTCCGTCGGCCCTTGTCATGATTCCCCGGCTTTCGGAAGGGCGTCGGGCGTTGGCCGCGGTGGAGGCGATCACCGATTACCCCTACGCCCCCGCCGACGCCCCGGTAGGCATACCGGTTTCGGTGACGCAGGGGAAGCATGCCATGCTGCTGGAGCAGCGCAACGCCCTCTATCTGCCGACCGACGGGATCGTCGCCTTCGACGTGGCGATCCCCGCCGGGGGTCGGCTCTCGTACGGCCTGTCGATTCTCTCGCGTCTCGACGGAAAGGAGTCGGCCCCGGTCACCTTCAGCGTGACCGTTGACGAGGGGGACGCCATCACCGTCATCGATGCGCAGACGTTGAAGCCGGAGCCGCTCTATCCCCACAGCGAGACCGAGTTCTGGTATCACACCGTCGGAAAGTTCCTTTCTATCGACGCCGACTATT
>JADGCD010000226.1 GCA_015229165.1 Nitrospinota bacterium
CCCGATGACCCCGACCCCCTCCATCCAACTCGACGCCGTGGTGAAACGGTATGGCCGCGTCACGGCGGTGGACGGCATCTCCCTGACGGTCGCCAAGGGGGAGGCGCTGACCGTCTTCGGCCCCAACGGCGCCGGGAAGACGACGCTGTTGCGGATGATCGCCGGGCTCGCCCGCCCGACCGGGGGGCGGGTGGCCATCGGCGGCGTCGACGTCACCCACGGCCACCACGACGAGGTCCGCCGCCAGATCGGCTACATCTCCCACCAGGGGCTGACCTACGGTCAGTTGACCGCACGGGAGAACCTCCACTTCTTCGCCAAACTTTACGGCGCCGTCAGCCCGGACGAGCGGGCCGAGGAGTTGCTGGCCCGGGTGGGGTTGGCCAGCCGGGCCGACGACCTGGTCCAGACCTTCTCGCGAGGGATGAAGCAACGTCTCTCCATAGCCCGGGCGCTGGTGCACGACCCGCAGGTGGTGCTGCTCGACGAACCCTTCACCGGGCTTGACCAGCACGCCGCCGACATGCTCAGGAGGGAGCTGTCGACCTTGACGTCGGCGGGGAAAACGGTGGTGATGATCACCCACAACCTGAAAGTCGGCGTGGAGATGAGCCACCGGGTGACGGTGCAGGTGGCGGGGAAAATCCGGGTCGACCTGCCGACGGCGGGGCTCGACCCCGTTGCGTTTGGAGCGACCTATTTTGACGCCGTGGGAGGGGCGCACTACTGATGAGCTTCCTCGACGGCGTTCTGCTGGTGATGCGAAAGGATCTGGCCATGGAGCTTCGGGCCAAGGAGATATTCACCACCACCGCCATGTTCTCGCTCCTCGTGGTGGTGATCTTCAACTTCGCCTTCGACATGACCGGCATCGACGTCAAGGCGGTGGCGGCGGGGGTTCTCTGGGTCGCGTTTATTTTCTCCGGCGCCGTGGCCATGAACCGGGGCTTCATGCGGGAGCAGGAGGAGGGGTGCCTGTCGGCCCTGCTCCTGGCCCCCATCGACCGGTCGGCCATCTATTTCGGCAAGATGCTCTCCGGGCTTCTGGTGATGCTGGCCACCATGGCGCTGGTGACGCCGATCTTCATGGTTCTCTACAACGTCAACGTCATGGAGCATTACCTCTGGCAGACGCTCACCTTTTTCCTGGGCGCTGTCGGCTTCATGGCGGTGGGGACGCTGATCTCTGCCATGTCGGTGAACCTGCGCGCCCGGGAGATGATGGGGCCGCTTCTGCTGCTGCCGGTGGTGGCGCCGGTGATCATCGCCGCCGTCAAAATGAGCGGCGGGCTGGTCCGGGGAGAGGACTTGGCCTCGCTGATGGTGTGGATCAAGATTCTGGCCAGCTTCGACGTGATATACTTGGTGGTCGCGTGGCTCGTGTTCGAGCATATCGTCGAAGAATGAAGGAGTTGTCGTGAACGAATACGTTACCTGGGCCTACGGCCTGATCTGGGTCGGCTTTTTCGGCTATGCGCTCTGGATCGGTATGCGCCTGGCCCGGCTCGAAAAAGAGATCAAGAACCTGGACAAATGAAGTTTCTCCGCGACAACGCCCAGACCCTTTTGCTGCTGGCCTGTGTCGGTGGGGCGGCTCTCGCGCCGCTGGGCGCCTGGATGGCCTTCGTCTATGCCCCGGAAGAGGCGGTCATGGGGGCGCCGCAGCGCATCTTCTATTTCCACGTCCCGGTGGCCACCTTCTGCTATGTCGGCTTCTTCATCACCTTCGCAGGCTCCATCGGCTATCTCTGGACGAAGGACATGGCGTGGGACCGGTGGGCCGTGGCCGGGGCCGAAGTGGGGGTGATGCTCGCCTCCCTGATGATGCTCACCGGCATGCTCTGGGCGCGGCCCATCTGGGGCGCATGGTGGACATGGGACCCCCGGCTGACCACCTCGCTGGTCCTCTGGCTTATCTTCGTCGGCTACCTGATCCTCCGCTCGCAGGTGGACGACGAGACCACCCGGGCCAAGTTCGCCGCCGTCATGGGAATCGTCGGCTACGCCGACGTGCCGCTGGTCCACTACAGCGTCAAACTCTGGTCCCGGGGAATCCACCCCCCCAAGCCGGAGCTGCATCCCGACATGAAGACCGCCCTGCTGTTCGGCTTCGCCGCCGTCGCCTGCATGTTCGCGGTCACGCTCATCCTGCGGGTCCGGCTGGGATTCGCCGCCGCCGCGCTGGCCCGGCTCAAGGGGGCCGGACGCCACTGAGCGACGCCACCCCCACCGGCCGCTTCGTCGCCGGATACGTCACGCTGGCCGGACGCCCCAACGTTGGCAAATCGACCCTGCTGAACCACTACGTGGGGCGCAAGATCGCCATCACCTCGCCCCGCCCCCAGACCACCCGGAATCGGATCGTCGGCATCGTCACCCGGCCCGACGCGCAGGTGGTCTTCCTCGACACCCCCGGCGTCATGAAAGGGGAGCGCTCGAAACTGAACCGCTCCATGACCGACGTGGCCGCCCGTACCGGCGCCGAGGCCGACGTGCTGGTCTTCATGACCGACGCCTCCCGTCCCGATCTGGAGGGGGACCTGTTCGCCTGGCGACGGATCGACCGGGGGAAGGGACGCGCCATCCTGGCAATCAACAAGGTCGATCTGGTGGAGAAGGAGTCTTTGCTCCCGCTCATCGCCCAGCTCTCCACGGAACTGGGGCCGTTCGAAGAGGTGGTCCCCCTCTCCGCCACCCGGGGGATCAACGCCGAACGGCTCCTTAAGCTGATCGTCGACCGGCTCCCGGAGGGAACCCCTTTCTACCCCGCCGACATGGGGACCGACCAGCCGGAGCGGTTCTTCATCGCCGAGATGATCCGGGAGAAGGCCTTCCTTCGGCTGTCGCAGGAGCTTCCCTACAGCCTGGCCGTCGTGGTGGAGCAGATGGAGGACCGCCCCAACGGGGTCTTCGCCGTCTCGGCCTCCATCGTGGTGGAGCGGGAGTCGCAAAAGGGGATCGTCATCGGCAAGGGGGGCGCCATGCTCAAGGAAATCGGCGCCGCCGCCCGGCGGGAGTTGGAGCGCCGTTTCGAGACGAAAATCTTCCTCCATCTTACCGTCCGGGTCCGCCCCCAGTGGACCAGCGATCCGGCCTCCCTGCGCGATCTTGGCTACGACCCCTCCTCCGAAGGATGAGCGGCTGTTGAAAGCGTTATCGAGGCGGACGATGCAAGGAGAAAGCGGGCGAGCGAACGGAGTGTACACGCACGTACATGAGTA
>JADGCD010000022.1:0-580 GCA_015229165.1 Nitrospinota bacterium
TGGCGAAGACCACGATGGCAAGGGTTCCCGCCCAGAAGTCCATCAGGTCCAGCACCCCCTTGTCGAGGAACCAGATCGCCGGTTGTGCGCCGAGGAAGGTCACAATCCCCAGCGCCAGAACCGAGCCGCGGCGGGTGAGACCGAACTCGTCTTCGAGAAAGGCGATGCCGGTCTGCAACATCGAAATCGACGAAGTGACCCCCGCGAGGAAAAGCAGAAAAAACCAGGTGAACGACAGAAGGGCAGAAAGCGGCATCTTGTCGAAGACCACCGGCATGGTGACAAAGCCGAGGTTGAACGCCCCGCCGGTGGCGATTTCGGCGATACCCACTGGGCCGAAGAAGATGTAGGCCGCCGGTATGGCGATGGAGGCGCCGACGATCACTTCCATGAACTCGTTGATGGAGATCGACGTCAGGCTCGACAGGGCCACGTCGTCGTCCTTCTTGAGATACGAGGCGTAGGTGATGATCAGCCCCAGTCCCACCGAGGTGGTGAAGAATATCTGTCCCGCCGCCGCCAGCCATACCTTCGCGTCGGTCAGCGCGGAGAAGTCGGGGTTCCACGCGAAGGCGAGCCC
>JADGCD010000022.1:593-16591 GCA_015229165.1 Nitrospinota bacterium
CCGGTTGCGACGGATCGGGCGTCCCGAGTGTCAGCACCCGGGCCATGATCACGAACCCGAGAATAACCAGAAGCGGCATGGCGATTTTGGAGACCGCTTCGATCCCCCGGGCCACGCCGAAGTAGATGACCCAGAAATTGGCCGCAAACGTTATCAAGAAGAACGTGTAGGAGACCCACAGCCCCGAAAACCACCGGTCATCCGTCAATCCCTGATAGGAGGACAGGAAACCTTTTATCTCCCCCTTCGTCGCCGCCTCAGCCAGCGAGCCGTCCAGCGAGAACCAGGCGAAGGCCAGGCACCACGACTCGATGTAGACGTAGTACATGTAGATGACCAGCGGAATGAAAATAGCCAGCGTCCCGAACCATCGGGAGACCCGTGACCGCCAGTAGATGTTCAGAATCCCCGGTCCCGAACCGTGACCGTATCCCCCGGCCGCCCGCCCCATGGCCCACTCCACCCAGCACAACGGGATGCCGAGCAGGAGCAGCGCCACCAGGTAGGGGATCATGAAGGCGCCCCCTCCGTTGGCGGCCGCCTGCACCGGGAACCGGAGGAAATTGCCGAGCCCCACCGCCGAACCGGCGACGGCCAGTATGATGCCGATCCGTGTGGCCCAGGTGTCGCGGAGCATGGGTGTCTCTTCGAGGGAAACGGGAGGGGAAACGATATGAAAGGAATCGTATCATCGGGAGGAAAGGCTCACAACCCCGGCGCCGATGCGGATCCCCCTTCCGCCGCCGGTCAGACGTTGAGGAGCGGAATCCCGGCGAACGGTCGGGTCGCCCGCTTGACCATCCGGATCTCGTTGCCGGTGTCGTTGAACATCAGGTCGTCCATGATCGAGGACAGCAGATACAATCCCCGTCCCTTGTGCCGGTCCCGCTCGGGACAGCGGGTCTCCTCCAGCGAGCGGCGCCCGGCGAAACCGGGGCCGTCATCCCGGATGTAAAAGACCGCCTCTTCGGGGGTCAGGACCGAGCGGACCGTCAGCTTCCGCCGGGCGAAGCGGGGGTCGGCCATCCGCTCCCGCACCAGGGTGGCGAACCGGTCGTGGTCCTCCTCCAGCTTCAGGCGGGGGTCGATCTCCAGGTTGCCGTGGTAGAGGGCGTTGGTGAGCCCTTCGGCCAGCGCCATGGCCACCAGCCGCGATTCCACCTGCGAACAGATACCGGCGCGGGTCAGGTTCTCCGTCAGCAGGTCGACCGCCGGTCCCAGCGACTCCTCGGCGCTGGGGAAGGTGAACGACCGCTCCTCGACCGAGAGGCAGCAGAAGAGCTGGCGGGCCCTTTTGCGCTCGATGGTCGGCGCCAGCGCCATCCGGACCGACGCGACCACCTGCGCCACGTTGGCGGCTCCCGACAACAGGTCGGCGGCGCCGAACCGAAGGGCGTTAACCGCGTTGGCGCTGGAGATTTCGTCGGCGAGGATGATGTAGAGGGTCTCCGGCGGCTGGAGACGGCGGATTTCTTCGAGGAAGAGTAGGCACCGGTCGCACAGGCCATCGACCCGGGCCACGATCAGGTCGAACCCGTTGGCCTCCACCAGGGGGCGGGCCAACTCCGGGTTGCGCGCCTGCGCGACCTGATAGCCGGAAAGGTCAAGCTCGTCGGCCAGCCGGGACCGGAACTCCACCTTCGGTTCGATGATCAGGATCTTCGTCGTCTTCGGCATACGTCGTACCGCCCGCCACAAGAAACCAATCCCTCTATTTTACACCCGAATCGGCCTCGTTGGCGAGCCGACGCCTCCGCCTATGGGCGCCCCTTGAACGCATCCGTGACCCGCTTCATCAGGGCGGGGTCGGTCAGCAGGTCATAGGCGGTCATGGCCATGGCCTTGGTCATTCCCTTCATCATGGCGTGTCCCTTGTCGCCGATTACCGCCGAGAGAAACTTGCGGGAGTGGTTGATCTCGTCCCGTTCGCCAATGGCGTATTCGGGGTGGAGGGTCGGGACGATTTGCGACAGGTTGCCGATGTCGGAGCTGCCGATCTCCTCCGCCTCGGGGAACCCCTCGTCGGCAAGACCGAGGGCTGCCATGTTCGCCGCGAAGGCCTCCCCCATGGGGCGGGACGGGTCGAAACAGTCGTAGGAATGCCCCATCTCCTTGATCTTCACCGTGCAACCGGCGGCCCTGGCGCTGCCGCGCGCCGCCTCGAACACCTTCTTTTTGAGCTCGGCGAAATAGTCCATCGACAGCGCCCGGATGAAAAAGCGCATCGAGACTTTCTCCGGGATGATGTTGGGGGCGTCGCCGCCGTGAGTGAAAATGCCGTGCACCCGGGCGCTTTCCTTCATCTGCTGGCGCAGCATCGAGACTGCGGTATAGAACGCCACCCCCGCGTCCAGCGCGTTGATCCCCCGATCCGGAAAGGCCGCCGCATGGGAGGCCTTGCCGTAGAAGGTGAACTCAAGGTCGGCGATGGCGTACATCCGGGCCACCACACGGGTTTTGTTCGACGGGTGGATCATCAGGGCGGCGTCAATGTCGGCGAAGGCGTTGCGGGCGATCATCACCACCTTTCCGCCCCCCCCTTCCTCCGCCGGGGCGCCGATGACCGACAGCGTTCCCGGCAGGTCGCCAACCGCCGTGGCCAGCGCCGCCGCGGCCACGGTGGAGGAGGCGGCGATCATCTAATGGCCGCAGGCGTGACCGATGTTGGGCAGCGCGTCGTACTCGGTGATGATCGCCACCGTCGGCCCCTTGCGCCGTCCCCGCCGGTCGGCCCGAAGGGCCGTTTCGATTTTCGCGTAAGGGCGGGTCACCGAAAAGCCGTGGGAGGCAAGGTAGTCCGCAACCGTCGCCGCCGCGAACCGCTCCTCGTAGCAGAGTTCAGGTTTGTCGAAGAGCCGCCGGTTGAGGGAACGAAGGTCGGCGTCGAGCTTTTCGACGGCGTCGGCGATGGCCTTTTTCGGGCCAGTCAAAGAGGGAGCTTTCATCGTTTTCATGGGGTCAGAGGTTTCGGAGGATGCGCAGGTAGTTGAGCTCCTGCGGGATGTCGGCGTCCTCGCAATAGTTGTGGTCGGCCAGGATTTTGAGGTCGTCCAGCGCCCGCCGGTCCCCCTCGAAGACCACCTCGTTGGCGTTCAGGTCGGCAAGGAGGCCACCGGCTTCGAGAATCTCCAGCACCGACCGGCAGTCGAACCGCTCCCCGTTCACCAGCATGGCAAGGTCGGTCCCGTGCTCCTGAACGATCAGCGAGACGTAGGTGCCGGGGCGGGCGTGGAATCCCTGCGGCTTGGGGGTCGGCAGGGTTATTTGCACCGGCGCCACGAACGAGGTCAGGATGCGCTCGGCCAGCTTCACCCCTTCGGCAAGATAGCGTGCGATGTATTTCAGGCCGAAGCCGACGATGACGTCGTACAGCTCCTCGTCGTTGACCAGCTCGGATATCTTCGCCTTCACCTCCGACTTGCGGATTTCGTTTTCGTGGCGTTCGTAGAAGTGGATGAGCCACCGGAGCGCCTCGAACAGGTGCATCGGGATGGCGGTCAGCCCCCGCAGCATGGGGGCGTCGGGGTGGCTCTTTTCGAAGGCGCCCCCCCGGATGAAGGTGTCGTACTCGCTCTGGATGGTGTGCAGGTCGGCCTCGAAGGAGGCGGTCACCGTTTCGGAGAGGACCGTCGGGACCAGTTGAACCATCGCCTTGGTTTTCAGGGTCCGGTTCAGGTTTTTTTCCCGGTACCGTTTCATCACCCGCCGGTACGACTGACAGATGCCGATCATCCGCTCCGCCTCCCCGTCCAGCGCGTCGCCGGTGAGGGTGTAGGGGAGCTGCGGCGACACCGCCAGACGCCAGTCGGCCCCGTGGGGCAGCGCCGTGGCCAGATTGATCTCCTCTGTGCCGGAGGCGGCCACCATCTCGTCGTGGAACCGGGAGAGGACCGCGGCGAAATAGTCGAGCGTCGTGTGGACCTTGTGGGTGAAATCGCGGCGCAGGGGGTCGTTCTCCCCCCCCAGATAGTCGGTGTACCGGTCGAGGATGTGGGAGAGGTGGAACCCGGCCAGGGCGAAGTTGCGGGCGGAGGCCACCAGCTCGGCGAAGTAGAGCCAGTGCAGGTTGTGCCGGGCGCCGTGGTCGTCGAGGAAGTTCTCCAGATGCTCCGACTCGTAGAGGAGGGTGAAGAAGTAGCGCTTGTTGAGGACCATCTCGTGGTCCGCCAGCACCGACAGCAGCGCCAGCAGCCCTTGGGCCTTCTTCTGCACCAGCGGCAGGAACGCCTCTTCGCTGATGATCGGCGTCAGACTGGCGGTCCGGAAATCGGCCGCCGTGACCTCTTCGAGCTCGTCGGAAATGGCTCGACCCTCCTAGAGCAGGCCGAGGGCCATTTTGATGTCGTCCTCGTCGAACATCACCCCGCCTCCGAAAAGGATGGTCCGGTAGTAGTCGTTGAGCATCTCGTCCCCTCCGAGATAGAGGTAGAGGTACTTCTGGAAGTTCCACCGAAGCGTCGCCTTCACCTGCGGCCGGTCGGCGTTCTTGTCGTAGCCGGAGATATTGAACAGGTCGGCGGAGGCCATGATCCGGTCGTTGAACAGGTGGTAGTCGAGCCCCACCCCGGCGGACGATTCGATGAGCCCGGCCCGGACCGTCAGGTCGGAGAACCGCTTGGCCATCAGCAGGGTGTAGAGGAGCGAGTTGATGGTGTTGCGGGTGGTGGTCAGGTCGGTGCGGCGGGTGTCCTCGGCCAGCTCCAGCAGGTAGTACTTGTCTTCGCGGGGGATGATCTTCAGCGAGGCGTAGGCCTTGTTCAGGTCGGTGTCGGTTTGCCGCTCCGCCCGGACGCCGACGGCCACCCGGATCTCGTCGGCCTTGTTCAGATATTTCTTGGCGGTCAGCAGGGTCGCGTTCAGGTTGTCGTAGACCTCTTCGTCGTTGATGAGGCGCCCCACGGTCCCCTCTCCCTTTTCGATCCGCCCGGTGACGGTGGCGACGTCGTCGCTCATCTGCTCGACCTTCACCATGACCGCGTCGAGCTTTTCGGCGGCGGTGGCGACCCGGGCCAGCGTGTTCTTCAGGTTCTCCCGGTTCTCTTTCAGGATGCCGTCCATCTCCGCCGACAGGGAGCGCAGGTTCCCCACCCCGGCGTGGAGATCCTCCCGGTTCTCGTCGATGACCTGGCGCAACCCGTCGGCTACCCGTTCCAGGTTGGCGAAGAGGTGGGGGGCGTCCCGGGAGAAGGCGTCGGTGATGGAGGCGAAGTTGTTGATGGTGGCGTTGAGCCCTTTGCGGTTCTCGGCCAGGATGCCCTTCAGGTCGTCGGAGGCGGTCTCGATGTTGGCGACGATGTTCTTGAGCGAATCCTGCGCCTCCATCGTGCCGAAGACGTTTTTCAGGCTGTTGGTGACGGCGCTGATGTCCTCCAGCGCGCTGCCTGCCTTGTTGAGCATGTCGGAGATGTCGGCGGGGGTCTGGGTGCGGGTCAGCTCCTGCCCGTCTTTGAGCGGGGGCGCTCCGGGGGTGCCCTGCACCAGTTCGATGTATTTCTCCCCCAGCAGCCCTTCGGTCCGGATGGTGGCCAGGGCGTCGTTCCTTATTTCGGCCTCGCGGGTCAGCTTGGCCACCACCCGGGCGTATCCGTCCTTGAGCTGAACGTCTTCGACGTAGCCGATCTCCACGCCGGACAGCTTCACCTTCGATTTCAGCTCCACGCCGGCCACGGTGGTGAAGTCCATGAAGAAGGTCATGTGGGCGCCGTCGCCGAAGAGGCTGGTGCCTGCCGTTTTTACGGAGAGGAAGAGAAGGACGAACCCTGCGGCGATGGTGAGGGCGCCGACCTTTACTTCGGGGGATAGCTTCATGTGCGTTGCCTGTCCTGGATGGCGGCCGAGCTCCGGATGACCTTGCCAATGTAGCAGAATTTGGCCACTTCCGGGACGGATGAGTTGAAGACTTCGTCCGGTTCGCCGACGGCCAGAAACTGCCCCTTGTAGAGGAAGGCGACCCGGTCGGCGATCCGGTTGGTGGAGATCATGTCGTGGGTGATGGAGACGGCGGTGGCGCCGATCTTGGCCTGCAGGTCGACGATCAGGTCGTTGATCTGGTCGGCGGTGATCGGGTCGAGGCCGGTGGTCGGCTCGTCGTAGAGGATGATCGCCGGGTCCATGGCGATGGCGCGCGCCAGCCCGGCCCGTTTCATCATGCCGCCGGAAAGCTCCGCCGGTTTCAGGTTCTCCACGTCGTGCAACCCCACCATGTTGAGTTTTTCGGTGACCCGTTTCTCCCGGTCCCGCTTCGGCATGTCCGTGTGCTCTTTCAGGCCGAAGCCGACGTTTTCGCCGATGGTCAGGGAGTCGAACAGGGCGGCCCCCTGGAAGAGCATGCCGAATTTTTTGCGGAACTCGTTGAGGCGCCGTTCGGTCATGGCGCCCACCTCTTCGCCGTCCACCAGCACTTTCCCCGCGTCGGGACTCAAAAGGCCGATGATGTGCTTGATGAAGACCGATTTGCCCGTGCCGGAGCCGCCGAGGATGACCATCGACTCCCCCCGGCGGATGGAGAGATCGACTCCGTCCAGCACGACCTTGGAGCCGAAGGCCTTTTTGACCCCCACCGCTTCGATGATGATGTCGTCGGCCATGGCTTTAGGCTCCGGTGAACAGGAAGGCGGTGAGGACGTAGTCGAGGATGAAGATCAGGATCGAGCTGATGACCACCGCGCTGGTGGTGGCCTGCCCCACCCCTTCGGCGCCCCCCTTGGTCTTGAAGCCCTGATAGCAGCAGATGACGGCCACCGTGGCGCCGAAGACCATCGACTTGAACAGGCCGCTGTAGATGTCGTTCAATTCCAGGAACTCGAAGGTCTTCTTGAAGTAGACGATCGGGTTGGAGCCGAGAACCTCGACCCCGATGAAGGCCCCCCCGGCGATGCCGACGGCGTCGGCGATGACCGTCAGCACCGGCAGCATCAGCGTGGCGGCGATGAACCGGGGGACGATCAGGTATTTGATCGGGTTGGCCGAGAGGGTGTACAAGGCGTCGATCTGCTCGGTGACTTTCATGGTGCCAAGCTGGGCCGCCATGGCCGACCCGGCCCGGGCGGCCACCATGATGGCGGTCAGCATCGGCCCCAGCTCCCGGGTGGTGGAAAGGGCCACCACGGTGCCGACCATGCTCTCGGCGCCGAAGCGCTGGAACCCCTGGAACGACTGGAGGGCCAGCACCGAGCCGGTGGCGAAGGCGGTGAGACTGATCACCGGGGTCGATTCGTAACCGATAACCATCATCTGCTCGAAAATCGCCCGGATCTTGAACGGGGGGCGGACGCTCCACCGGAGGATGTCCCAGGCGAAGAGCGACACCTCCCCCACGGCGGTCAGGACGTAGATCGTCGCCGCGCCGAGCATCCCTACGTAGGTGAGGGGGTTGATGAAGCGGATCATGCCCGGTTCGTTCGGTTCATATCATGCGAAGGGTACGGACACACGTTCCGTTCTTCAGGTAATGGCGGGGCACCCGGCGCCCGACGCCGCACAGAATCTCGTAGGGGATCGTCCCGGCCAGCGCCGCCAGCCGGTCGGCGCCGACGCCGTCGCCCATCAGCGTCGCCACCGTCCCCGTCCGGGGGGCGTCCACGCCGGTGACGTCGAAGAGGGTCACGTCCATGCAGACGGTTCCGATCTGGGGGGCGGCGACGTTTCCCATTATAGCGAAACCCTTGCCCGAGAGTCGGCGGGAGTAACCGTCGGCGTAGCCTGCGGCGAGCGCGGCCACCGTCGTCGGCCCGGTCGCCCGCCAGCGGGGGCCGTAGGAGACGCTCGCCCCTTTCGCCACGGTCCGGACGAACTGGAGCTTCGCCCGCCACTCCATGACCGGTCGCAGACCGATGGGCGCCCCGGCGAAGGTCTGGTAGCCGTACATGCCGATGCCGGGGCGAACGGCCTCGTACCGGGCGCCGGGGTGGAGACAGGCGGCGGCGCTGTTGGCGGCGTGACGGGGGGGGAGGGCGAACCCGGCCCCGGTCAGCGACCGGCAGAGGTCGTCGAACAGGGTGATCTGCCGGGTGACGACCCCCCGCTTTTTCTCGGCGTCGACGAAGTGGGTCATCAGCCCGACGGGGCGAAGTTTCGGATTGGCCGCCACGGCCCGGTAGAGCGCCTCGGCCCGCGCCGGGGGGGCGCCGAGGCGGTTCATGCCGGTGTCGAACTTGACGTGGAGAGGGAAAGGGCATTTGGCGGTGGCGGCCCGCGCCAGCTCCGGGAGCCGGTCGATGTCCCCCACTACCGGCTCGACGCCGAGGGCGTGGGCCTCCTTGGCCCTCCCCTGGGGCACGCCGCCGAAGAGGATCAGGCGTCGTTTGACCCCTGCCTTGCGAAGCTCTATCGCCTCGTCGACGGTCCAGAGGCAAAGGGCCGCCACATCCTTGCGCCGTTGCAGCTCCAGCGCCAGCGGGACGGCGCCGTGACCGTAGGCGTTGGCCTTGACCACCGGCATGAGGGGGACGCGGGCCGTTTCGGCGATGAGGTCCAGATTGGCGTGGAGCCGGTCGAGGTGAATATCCGCCCAAGTGACATCTGATCGCATAGGCGCCATCATAGCCTGTCTGGGGGCGGGTTGCATTCTTCGAAACGCGTGCTACACTGTTTCCCTTATCGCGGGAGAGGTGTCCGAGCGGCTGAAGGAGCTGGTCTCGAAAACCAGTGTGCGGCAACGTACCGTGGGTTCAAATCCCACCCTCTCCGCCATGAAACAGGCGGCCCCTGAAAGGGGGTCGCCTGTTTCATGTGGGGGTTTGAGCCCACCCAACCGACGTGGGTTCGCGGCGCCCCCCCCTCAATGTCAGCGGCGCATGCGCTACCAGTCGTCCGGCTTCGGGGGATCGGGACGACCCAGCCCTGCGTCGGCGCGGCGGGCGGCGTCGAGAAGGCGCTGGAACTCGGGCGACTGTTCCGCCTCGCCCCGGTGGGGGCCCCGGGCGAACCCCTCCAGCCGGGCCAACGCCAGAGAAGTCCGTTGAGCGTTCAGCTCTTCCTTCGCCTGCGCCACCACCGAGGCCATCTCAGGCGACATCGGCGCCGAAGGGGGAGGAGCGGGGTACCGTTCTGGCTTCAGAGGCCCCGCCACCCGGTCGAAAGCTTTCATGGAGACCCAGAAGGTCAGGAAGGTGGCCAGCGTGTTCACCTCCCACACCTTGATATTGGCGTCTCTGAGAGCGACCTTGTCCCACTTCCAGATGTCGGGCTGCCACCAGAAGGCCTCCCAGATAATGCCCTGGGCAAGGTTCCAGAACATGATCAACGCCACCAGCGACACCGGGACCGGCGGCGCCTGTCGCCGGGCTACGGCGCCGATGGTCCAGCCGAGACAGAGCGCCCCCAGAGCCCCCATTCCCCACCCGAGGTAATCGCCCATTCCTTCGTCCCCCATGCGTCATTATCCCCCACCGGTCGGGAGGCGCCAATGAAGAGAAAGGGGGCGCCGGTTACAGCCGCTCTTCCCCCGGATCCCGGAAGAAGGGCGCCAGACGGTCGAGCCACGGCGCCACATCGGCCCGCGCCCGCTCAATGTGGGCCTCGCGGCGAAGCTTTCGCTTGAGCTTTTTCCCCGTCGTCGCCAGAGGGGGGAAGAGGGAGAAGTTCATGTTCGTCGGGACATACGGATCGCGCGGGGTGGTGACGTAGGCCAGCAGAGCCCCCAGCGCCGAGGTGGGCGGGGGCGGAGTGAACGGGCGCCCCTCAAGGGCGTCGGCGGTGAAGATTCCCGCCAGCGCCCCGATGGCCATCGATTCGACATAACCCTCGACCCCCGTCATCTGCCCGGCCAGCCGGACCTCCCCGACGGCCTTGAGCGTCAGGTCGCCGTTCAACGCCGCCGGGCCGTTGAGGTAGGTGTTCCGGTGGAGCGACCCGTGGCGAAGGAAAACCGCCTCCTTCATGCCGGGAACGAACTCCCGGAAGATCCGCTCCTGCTCCGGGTAGGTCAGCTTGGTCTGGAAGCCGACCATGTTCACCGCGTCCCCCGCCTCGTTCTCCCGGCGGAACTGGATCGCCGCGTAGGGGCGGCGCCCGTCGGCGGGGGTCAGCCCCACCGGTTTGAGCGGCCCGAAGGCCAGCGACTCCCGCCCCCTGCGGGCGATCTCCTCAATCGGCATGCAGCCGTCGAAGAACCGCCCCTCCTCGAAGTCGTGGTAGGGGACCGTCCCCCCCGCCAGCAGGGCGTCGACGAACCGGTAGTATTCGTCCTGCGCCAGCGCCACGTTCAGGTAGTCTCCCGTTCCCGGCTCGCCGTACCGGTCCATCCGGTAGACCACCGCCGGGTCGAGGGAGTCGACCTCCACAATGGGGGCGATGGCGTCGTAGAAGTAGAGGGACTCGGCCCCGACGAGGGCGCCCAGACGCCCGGCCAGCGCGGGGCTGGTCAGCGGGCCGGTGGCGATGACGACCGCGTCGTATCCCTCGGGGATGTCGGTCGCTTCGCCGCGAAGGATCGTCACCTCCGGCGCCGCCGACAAGGCGCCCGAGACGGTGGCGGAGAAAAGGGCCCGGTCGACCGCCAGCGCCTTTCCGGCGGGGATTCTCGCCTCCTGCGCCGCCGCCATCAGGAGGGAGCCCAGAGAGGCCAGCTCCCGCTTCAGGGCGCCGGTGGGGGTGGCGGGGTCGTCGCTCTTGAGGGAGTTGGAGCAGACCAGCTCCGCCAGACCGGCGGTGGTGTGGGCAAGGGTGGCGACCGTCGGGCGCATTTCATACAGGTCGACGTTGGCGCCCGACCGGCGGACGATCTGCCAGGCGGCTTCGCACCCGGCAAGGCCGCCACCGACGACCGCTACTCGCTTTCGACCGGGGGCAGTTCCCTCTCGAAGCCGCACTCTTTCACCGGGCATCGGACGAACGATCCCTTCTTGAGATTTTTCTTTATCAGGAAAGGATGCCCGCAGTCGGGGCATTTCTCGTCCACCGGCTCGTCCCAGACGGCGTAGTCGCATTTCGGGTACTGGTCGCAGCCGTAGAAGGCCTTGCGCATCTTGGTCATCTTGCGGACCAGCTCCCCCTTGCACCCCTCCTTGGGGCAGGCGACGCCGATGCCGATCTGCTTGGTGGTCTTGCAGGTCGGGTAGTCGGAACAGGCGATGAACTCGCCGAACCGTCCGTGCTTTTTCACCATCGGTTTGCCGCAGGTCGGGCAGGTGAAATCGGTTGGCTCGTCGGGCGCCGTCTCGGCCTTTTCGACCACGGAGCCGTCTTTGGCGATTTTCTTGGTGTTCTTGCACTCCGGATAGCCGGAGCAGGCCAGGAACTGGCCGAACCGGCCAAACTTGATGACCATCTCCTTGCCGCACTTGTCGCAGGTCTCGTCGGTCTTCTCCGCCTCCCCCTTGACGTTGCGCATGTCCTTCTTCGCCTTTTCGAGGTCGATCTCGAACGGCTTGTAGAAGTCGTCCAGCGCCTTCGTCCAGAGCTTTTTCCCCTCCTCCACCTGATCCAGCTCGTCCTCCATCTTGGCGGTGAACTCGGTGTTCAGGATGTCGGGGAAGTTCTCCACCAGAAGCTCGGTCACCAGCGTTCCCAGCGGGGTGGGGGAGAGGCGCCGCTCCTCGCTGGTGGTGTATTCCCGCTCCTGGATGGTGGAGACGATCCCGGCGTAGGTGGAAGGGCGACCGATGCCGGCCTCTTCCAGCGCACGGATCAGCGCCGCCTCGGTATAGCGGGGGGGGGCTGGGTGAAGTGTTGCGTCTTGGAGAGGTCGGCCAGTTTGAGAGGGTCCCCCTTGGCGATCGAATCGGGGAGCCGCTTGTCGGCGGAATCCTCCTCGTCCTCCCCCTTTTTGTCTTCCACCGTCTCCTCGTAGACCTTCAGGAAGCCTGCGAACTTCATGATCGACCCGGTGGCCCTGAGGGTGTAGGGGCCGGTCTCGATGTCGACGGCGGTCACGTCCATCACCGCCTGCGCCATCTGGCAGGCGACGAACCGTTTCCAGATCAGCTCGTAGAGGGCGTATTCCTCTTTGGCCAGGAACTTTTTGATCTTGTCGGGGGAGCGGGTGACGTCGGTGGGGCGGATCGCCTCGTGGGCGTCCTGGGCCGATTTCTTGGTCTTGTAGACCAGCGGCTCTTTCGGCAGGTAGGCCTCGCCGAATTCCTTGCCGATATAATCGCGGGCCGCGGCCACCGCCTCGTCGGCGATCCGGGTGGAGTCGGTACGCATATAGGTGATCAGACCGGTCTGCCCCTCGTCGCCGACCTCCAGCCCTTCGTAGAGCCGCTGGGCCACCGACATGGTGCGCCGGGCGTTGTAGCGGAGCTTTCTGCTGGCTTCCTGTTGCAGGGTCGAAGTGATGAAGGGCGCCACCGGGTTGCGGCGGCGCTCTTTCTTCTCGACCTTGGTGACCGCCAGTGTGGCCTTGCGGATGGCCTCTTCAATGAGGGCCGCGTCGGCCTGATTGCCGATCTCGGCCTTTTTGCCGTTGATGTGGAGCAGCTTGATATCGAAGGGGGGGGGTTGAGGGCCTTCGGCCACCCCCTCGATGGTCCAATATTCCTGGGGGTTAAAGGCGAGTATTTCCCGCTCCCGCTCGACGATCAGCCGAAGCGCCACCGACTGGACCCTTCCTGCCGAGAGCCCCTTGCGCACCTTGTCCCAGAGGAGAGGGGAGAGCTTGTAGCCGACGAGGCGGTCAAGGATGCGCCGCGCGTTCTGGGCGTAGACCCGGTTCTGGTCGATGACCCCCGGATTCTTGATCGCCTCCTGCACCGCCTTCTTGGTGATTTCGTTGAAGGTGACCCGGTAGAGGGGCTTCCCGGCGCCGATCTCCGTAGCGATGTGATCCGCAATGGCCTCCCCTTCCCGGTCGGGGTCGGGCGCCAGATAGATAACGTCGGCCCGCTTGGCGGCGGCTTTGATATCCTTGATAACCTTCGCTTTCCCCTTGATCGTCACGAACTCCGGGGTATAGCCGTTCTCGACATCGACGCCCAGCTTGCTTTTGGGGAGGTTCTTTATATGGCCGACGGAGGCCAACACCTCCATGTCTTTGCCGAGGTATCGTTTGAGGGTCGAGGCTTTCGCCGGCGACTCGACGATGACCAGTCCTTTGGGCATGTGCAGACCTATCCTGTTAACCGGACGTCACGGAAACGAGGGGGAGAAGACGCGCTCAATCAACACGATGCGCGGCCACCATGGCGCTTCAGGCACGAAGAAAAAGGTTCCCCGGCGCCTGGCGAACAAGCCCCTTCAATTCAAGGGTCAGGAGTATAGCAGAAGCCATGGGGGTTGGCAAACCGGCCCGGATCGCCACCTCGTCCAGATGGATCGGCGTCCCGTCGAGGATGGAAAGGGCGAGGCGCTCCTCCGGCGTGGTCTCGGGCAGGGGGATCTGCGCTCCTCCCGCGCCCGGCTTCTTGAGGCGGGCCTGAACGAAATCGGGCAGCTCGGCGAGAATGTCGGCCCCGTTGCGGACCAGTTTGGCATACCCCTTTTGGATGAGAAGGTTGGGGCCGTCGCTCTTTTTGGCGTTCACCGGGCCGGGGAGGGCGAAGACCTCCCGCCCCTCCTCCAGCGCCGCCGAAGCGGTGATAAGGGCGCCGCTTTTCTCCTCCGCCTCCACCACCAGCGCCCCGTGGGAGAGGCCGGAGACCACCCGGTTGCGCAGGGGGAAGCTGGTCTTCTCCGGCTTGGCGTTGAAGGGGAACTGGCTGACCACCGCGCCGGTCTCGGCGATGGCGATCTGGAGCTTCCGGTTCTCTGGCGGGTAGAAGACGTTGAGACCGTTTCCCAGCGCCGCCACGGTCCGCCCCCCGGCGCCGATACAGGCTTCGTGGGCGGTCCGGTCGATTCCCCGGGCAAGGCCCGAGACGATCACCACCCCGGCCGCAACCAGCTCCTCCACGATCCGGGTGGCGACGGTCTTGCCGTAGAGGGTGGCGGCCCGGGTTCCGACCACCGCCATGGCCGGGTCTTCGGCGTCGGGGAGGGTTCCGATGACCGAGAGGACCGGCGGCGGGGCGAAGATTTCCTTCAGCCGGGCAGGGTAGGAGGGGTCGTCCAGCGTATGGATGGCGGCGCCGATCTTGTCCGCGTAGCCGAACTCGGCCATCGCCTCCCGCTCTCCGTCGAGAAGGGCGATCTGCCGGGCCAGCGAGGGGGAGATACCGTCGAGGGCCGAAAGCTGGGCTTCGGTCGCCTTCAGGACGGCGGCCGGGGCGCCGAACCACTCCACCAGCCGGTGGTAGTGGACCGGGAAAAGGAACGGGACCGTGTTGAGGGCGACCGTGGCCAGGGTGTTGTCGATCATCCGCCGCTCCGGGCCGCCATGAACGTTTCGTAGATTTCCCTGACTTTCGCCCGGGCGTCTTTCACCGTGTCGAGGAACCGGTCGGGGCCGACGCCGGGAAGGTTGGCGCGCCGGGCGGTTCGAATGAGGTCGGGCCCTTCCGCCGGGACGGCGTTCACCGGTTTGACCCGGTCCATCCGGAGGGCGTCTTCGATGGAGCGGTAGAGCAGGTAGGCGTCTTTCAGCGCGCTCCCGTCGTCCCGGGTCAGCCATTTCCGGCGGACCCCCTCCTCCAGCGTGGCGTAGGTGATCCCCCGCGCCGCCGGGGGATGGAAGTCGGGATGCTCCATCAGCAGAATCTGGGCGATGAACTCGATCTCGATGAGCCCCCCCGCGCCGAACTTGATGTCGATCTTCCCCCCCTTCACCTTCTCCCCGACGATCCGCTCCCGGATGGCGGCGATCCGCCCCACGTCGACCGGGGTCAGCGGGGCGCCGTAGACGAACCGGCGCAGCAGTTGGTCGACCTTGGCGTGGCAGGGGGCGTCTCCGGCCACGGGGCGGGCGCCGACGAGGGCCAGCCGCTCCCACCCCTCCCCGCGGGTGGCGTAGTAGCTCTCGGCCCCGGCCAGCGACACCGCCATGGGGGAGCTTTCCCCCTCGGGACGGAGCCTCAGGTCGATGTCGTATCCGGCGCCAAACGGGGTCAGCTCCTTGCTCAGCCGAAGCGCGGTCTGCAGGAAGAGGGTCAGGGGGAGCCCTTCTTCCACGTCGCCGTCGTAGAAGAGGATCAGGTCGAGGTCGGAGCCGAAGTTCATCTCCCGCCGGGCCATCTTGCCGCAGGCCACCAGCGAGAAGGGGGGCAACGGGCGGTCGGTCCCCTCCTCGACGAGCTTCCTTCGTGCAAGCTCCATCAGGGCGGCCAGATACCCTTCTGCCAGCAGGGTCAACCCCTCCATGACGGCGAACCGGTCGAGCTTCCCGAGAATCCTGGAGACTCCGAGGCGAAGCGACTCGGCCGCCTTGAAGTGGTCGATCCGGGCCAGAGTCTCGGCCACCGGTCCCCCCTCGTCCAGAATCTCCGCCAGCCGCCGCCGGTTCCGCCGGTCGTCGGGGGGGAGATGGAGCAGGTCGGAAATGAGCAGGCTGTCGAGCAGGTCCGGGGTCCGCACCAGCGTGGCGGTCAGCGACTCGCTGGCGGAGAAGATGGCCGCCAGCAGGGTGATGACCGGCCGGTGGAGGTCGAACATCTCGTAGGCGGCGTCCCGGGCGCCCTTGGCCTCCATGAACTGGGCGAAGCCGATGAGGACGTTGTCGGGCCAGGGGGTGGCGGCCGCTTCGGTCACGAGCGTCGGGCCGAAGGAGTCGAAGAGACGGCGGCTCCGGTCGGAGGGGTGGGTGAAGGGGCGGCCGTTGCGCAGTTCGATGAGCTGTCGGGCGGAGGCGGCCGGGTGGTTGAACCGGAGAGCGTCGAGCCACTCCCCCAGCGCCTCCAGCTCCTCCTCCTCCAGCGGGACCGGGAACCGCTCCCCTTCGGTCTCCTCACGTTTAAAAAAGAGGTCGAAGATCCGCCGGACCCGTCGTCGGCGCCGCTCCACTTCGGCCATGAGCTGTCCCGCCGGATCGTCCCGGTACCCCATCTGCCGCCCCAGAACCTCCCGGCGAGACGGCGTCTCGGGGAGGTGGTGGGTATGTCCGAGCTGGTGGTACTGAATCCGGTTTTCGATCCGCCGGAAATGAAGGAGGCTTTCGGTCTCCAGAGCGACAAGGGCGCCCTGGTGGG